>JALZDD010000687.1 GCA_030862715.1 Actinomycetota bacterium
GCCGCTGAGCTGCCCGTGGACTACCGCACCGTCTATGGCGAGATGAAGAGCTACATGTGGCGCTTCACCGCCGGCGACGGGATGGACATCGTCGCGGTTCTCCGCGAGGTTCTCGATCTGTTCGAGAACGAGGCCGCTGCGGGACGGTCGGTGATCGAGGTCACCGGGACCGACCTGGCCGCCTTCTGCGACGCACGGCTGCCCGAGCAGCACGACGCCTACCGCACCAAGCTCCGCGCGAACCTCAACGAGGTCGCCTCGAAGCTCGTATGAGTCAGGGCAGGTCTAGGAAGGCGTACTGGGCGACCTTGTGCGGGAGCTGAACGACAGGGCCGCGTTTGAAACCGTAGTCGTCGAGCCTGGCGAGGGAGGCCTCGTTGGAGGCGTCGGGCTCGACGACGATGCGGCGGGCGCCGGACTTGGAGATGACCTCCTCGATGAAGAAGTCGAGAACGGTCTCCGTCCAGCCCTTGCGGGTGGGGGTGTCGGCCAGGAAGAGGTGGGCGCCGATGTCGCCGGGGCGGCGGTCGTAGAAGGTGCCGAGCTCGTCGACCTCGGGGTCCCAGGTCTGGAAGAGCGCGACCGGCTCGCCGTCGAGCTCGACGATGTACGCAGCCAGGTGGGGCTGCTCCTGCAGCCAGGTGTAGATCTCCTCGATCTCCTCCCTCGGCTTCTCGACCATGCCCCAGAACTGGGCCCTTTCGTCGTGCAGCCAGTCGCACAGCAGGTCGATGTCGGCCGCCGGCTCGAGGTCACGAATGGTCAGGGCTGGGCCCGCCAGATCCGGTACGGTCAGGGGCATGTCTTCTCCTCGGTGAGCAGGGACCAGTCGGTGACGACGCGGACCGCGCCTCCCCTGGCCCAGGCCTCGTGCTGGTCGGTGTGGTGGGGGCTGTCCGGGGAACCGCTGACACCGAGGGGTACGACCCAACGGCTGTTGTCGCGGTCGGCCAGGTCCCAGGCGTAGCGCGCCACCGAGCCCCGGACGGTCACGGCGGTGCCCGGGATCCAGGCGTTGCAGCGGACCGTGTCGGTGTCGCCGGGCAGTGGGGTGGCGGGAGCGGTCCGGGTGTGTGGGAGGTCGAACTGCTCCAGCGCGTGCAACGGCCAGAAGCGGTGCTCCTCCGGCCAGGGCGTCGGCTCTCTGTCGGAGTCGCGTACGGCCTTCGCCGCCTCTGCCACGAGCGCGCGCGGGTCCAGACCGAAGGGCTTCTCTACGGCCAGGATGATGTGCAGCGCGCCGGCCACCCGCGCGGACAGGCTGAACCACGGCTCATAGAGAGGGCCGTGCTCCGAAGGTTCCCGCAGCGGCGCGAGCACCGGTGCCGCGCAGATCCGGTCGACGACCTCGGCACGCAGCGCGGCGTACCAGGCCGCGCCCGGCGAGCCGTCCATCGCGCCGTTCCACGCGGCCAGAGCCTGGGGCCGCAGATCGGCCGGAACCAGCGCGAGCAGCGGCGCGCCCGCGGTCTGGGTGGTGTCGGCGAGCACCGCCACCGCCTGCTCCGTGTCGAGGGGGCCGGCTTCGTCGAGAAGCTGCCCGATCCGATGCGCCCGGAACGGCGGCGCGAAACCGGCCGCGAGCACGTCGAACTCCGGCATGCACCGGTCGTTGGCGGTCACGACAGAACCGTCCGCCGACGCCGTACGCCGCGGCAGCGGCTCGACCCAGCCGGTCCACTCCCCCGCCTCGTCACGCCGCGGCACCCGGCCGCCGACCGTGTGGACGACATCGCCCGCCACATCGGCGATCACCCAGTTGTTGACCGGCTCGACCCATTGCTCCACGGCTGCCTCGACATCGGCGACCGAGCGGGCCCGCAGCAGCGGCAGCAGGGCCCCGAAGCCGAGATCTCCGAGCTCGTGGCCGGGTGTGCGCAGCACCAGTCCCCACCCCTCGTCCATACCTCCGAGGACCACCGGCCCGCGGTCGGTCTCCAGCACCTCGACCTCGACCGGCTCCTGGTCGCGGACGTGCACGGTCTCCACGCTCCGCCGCACCACATCGCCGCCCGCGCGCAGATCGACGCGGTAGAGATCCTGGTAGTCGGCCATCGCGTTGGTGATCCCCCACGCGACCTGACCGGCGTGCGCGAAGTGCTGCACGCCGGGTACGCCGGGGAAGGTCATCCCGACCACGTCGAAGGCGTCGTCGGGATCGGTGCAGGCGAGGCGCACCTGGAGGTAGACGTTGGGCGCCTCGAAGACCCGGTGCGGATCACCAGCGACGAGAGGCAGGCCGGACCGGGTGCGGCCGCCGCCGACGGCGTACGCGTTGGAACCGCCGGACAGTCCCCCGGTCAACCCTTCGGTGCGGAACAGCTCGGCGTCGGCTCCGAGCACCCGCGACGCGCGGGCGCTGAAGAGCTTGGAGGGGAACGACCCGAAGAGGATCTGCTGCACCCAGAACACCGCCAGCGGTGTCCACGGCTGCCAGGTCCCCGGCGCGGGGCCGAGCCCGTCGGGCCCGTCGAGCTCCGGCGAGGAGGCCCCTTCCAGACCGGAGCGGACCCCCTCGACGTACGCCGTCAGGAACCCCTGCGTCTCCTCGTCGAGCCGCTCGTAGGCCGCCTGCGCGACCGCCGACAACCGGGCACGGCGGGCGAAGGTGTCCCACTCGAGCCCGGCCGGGCCGAGCAGCTCGGCGGTGCGGCCCTCGCCGCGCAGCCGCTCGATCTCGAGCTGCCACGCGCGGTCGCGCGCGGTGGCCCAGCCCTGCAGCCGGGCCACCTCGGCGAGCGAGGCACCCCGCACATGCGGGATGCCCCACTCGTCCCGAAGGAGAACGCTCATGCGATCGGGTTGGCCAGCGTGCCGGCGAACATGAGCGACTCGGCCTGGTCGGTGATGTCGACCATCTGCAGGGTGTTGCGCAGCTGGAGCCGGTTGAGGCACGAGTGGCGGAAGCGCTGGCGGAGGAAGTCGTAGCGCGCGACCGCATCGGCCAGCTCCGGGTGGTCGGCGGCGTGGTCGACGATGCAGGCTCGCGTCTCGGCCCAGAACTCGGTCTCCGGCAGCACCCCCTCATCATCGAGGATCGCGGCGACGTAGCGCAGCACCCCGTCGAAGATGTCGGTGTGGACGGCCAGCGCCTTGACGTCGTCGGGGAACTGCCCGCGGATCCGGGAGACCTCCTTCGGCAGCGGCAGATCACCCATCACCGCGACCTCCTCGCCGATGTCCTTCATGAACATCCGCACCGGGACGTGGTCGCGCAGCACCATCACCAGGTTCTCGCCGTGCGGCATGAACGCCAGGTCGTACGCCAGCAGGCAGTGCACCAGCGGGCGCAGGTAGGCGTCGAGGTAGCTGCGCACCCACTCCCGGGCGGGCAGCCCGCACGCACGGACCAGTTCGGCCGCGTACGAGGCACCGGCGGCGTCGCGGTGGAGTAGCGCCGCCATCGTCGCGCACCGCTCACCCTCGGAGAGCCGCGGCACCGGCGACTCCCGCCACAGCGCGGCGATCATCTTCCGGTAGGGCGACGGACTCGGCAGGGCGTGGAAGATGTCGCCGGTCCAGCCGATCGAGGCGAGCTCGCGCAGGACCCCGAAGCCGCGCTCCTTCAGCTCCGCGTCACCCTCGACCAGGTCGGCGACCCAGTCGTTGATGACCGGGGTGGCTGCCATGTAGGCCGGCGAGAGCCCCCGCATGAAGCCCATGTTCTGGATCGACAGCGCGGTCTTGACGTAGTGCCGCTCGGGACGACTGGTGTTGAAGTACGTCCGGATCGACTGCTGCGGGCGATGGGCGTCCTCGCCCTCGCCGACCAGCACCAGCCGACGCGCGGCGACGTCGGCGGCGAAGGTGACCGCCAGCTTGTGGCGCCACTGCCACGGGTGCACCGGCAGGTAGCGGAACCCGTCCGGGTCGAGCCCGAGCCCGCGCAGCTTCGACGCGAACCGGTCCAGCGTCGCCTCGCCGAGCTCGGCCTCGTAGAGAGCCCGCTCGTCCTCGCCACGGCCCAGGGCCAGGTGGGACTCGTCCCGGGAGACTGCGACCCACAGCAGGCTCAGGTCGTTGCTCGTCTCCGGCGCCCAGCGGGCGTGGTCATCGATGTCGAAGCCGATCCGGCCGTTGTTGGCGACGAAGGCCGGGTGGCCCTCGCTCATCGCGCCCTCGACGCTCTGGTGGTCGGCGTCGACCAGGTCGGCGGCGGTCAGCGTCTGATGCTCGAGCTTCCAGCAGGCCGAGGCGATGGTGGCCGCCAGCTCCTCCAGGTAGGTCGGCAGCAGCTTCTCCGGGATCCCGAGGTCGGGCGCGAACTCGGCGACGAACGCCTGCGCGTCGACCTCGGCCTCCGCACCCTCGGTGCGCCGTACGATCGAGGCCGGGTCCACCACCCAGTGCTCGAGCTGGAAGCGGCGGGCGGCGAAGGTGTAGGTCGAGGACGGCCCCTGCAGCTCCCAGCCCGTGTCGGTCGCCACGGGCGCGAGCATCCGCTCGTGGCTGAACTCCGCGATCGCCTTGGCGACCAGGTGGCGGTGCGCGACGCCCAGGTTCTCCGGACGCAGGTGGGCGGCTGCGTACATCTCCCGGGTGCAGACCGAGAGCATCGCGGTCTTCTCGCCGATGCTGATCTCGCGCAGCTCGACGAAGCCCGCCTCGGTGTTCTTGCGGCGGATCGCCTCGTTGCGTACGTCCGGCTCGACCACCACACGACGCACGCCGGGGTCCGCGAAGCAGTGCCGCATGACCGCCCGGAAGACCTTGGTCGTGAAGCCGGAGATGGGCTCGCCGACAGGATCACCGGATGGCGGCGCGACCAGGACGTGCATGCCCAGGTCACCGGGGGCCAGGTCGGGCACGTGGGTGATCCCGGCGAGCTCGCTGTGGGCCGGGTCGTAGGTCTCGACCAGGAACGCCGGCACGCCGTCGACCCGGCCCAGCCAGGCGTCGTGGTGCGGGTGGCCGGCGATGCGCGCGTACTCCGCGGCGACGTCCTCCAAGGTGGCGTCCAGCATCATCCAGTACGCCGAGCGCGGGTGGGTCACCCAGGAGTGGACGGTGCCGAGGTGGGCCTCGATCTCGAGGGGCTCGATGGTGATCCTCATCGGTTCTCCTCCGCGGGCTGGATCTTGAAACGGTCGGGGACGCCGAACTCCTGGAAGGCGACCCGCTTCTCGACCGGGTACGGCTCCCTGCCGAGGATGGCGGCGAGGATCACCGAGCTGCGGTAGGCGCCCATGCCGAGGTCGGGGGCGACGAAGCCGTGGGTGTGCTCCTCGCCGTTCTGCACCCAGATCTCGCGGTCGGCGGTGTCGACCGAGAAGGTCGAGCTGGCGGCGTACCGCCCCTGCTCGTCCAGGCGGAGCCGGTCGCGGACGGGTTCCAGGAAGGCCGGGATGCCGGCGCGGTAGCCGGTGGCGAGGACGAGCGCCTCGGTCGCCATCTCGTAGTCCTCCTCCTGCTCCACGTGGTGCAGCGCGAGGTGGTAGCCGCTCTCGGTGCGGGTCACGCCGCGCACCTCGGTGTTGGTCAGCAGCGTGGTCTCCGCCGCCTCGGTGACCGACCGGGTGTAGAGCGCCTCGTGGATCGCGTCGATCGTGTCTCCCGAGATGCCCTTGTAGAGGCTCTGCTGCGCCTTCAGCAGCCGTTCGCGCTTCTCGCTGGGAAGCGCCTGGAAGTAGGCGGAGTACTCCGGGGAGGTCAGCTCGAGGGTGAGCTTGGTGTACTCCATCGAGAAGAACCGCGGGCTTCGGGTCAGCCAGGCCAGCTGGTAGTCGTGGTCGGGCTGGGCGGTCAGCAGGTCGAGGTAGACCTCGGCGGCCGACTGGCCGCTGCCGACGACGGTGATGCTGCGCCGGCTGACGAGCTCGTCCTTTCGTGCCAGGTACTCGGCGCTGTGCAGCGCCGGTCCCTCCGCGGCCACGGCCTCGGCCGCACACTCGGGCACCCGCGGACTCGTCCCGGTCCCGAGCACCAGCCGCCGGGTCCGGTGGGTCTCGCCGGAGGCGGTGGTGACGACGTACGTCTCACCGTCGTGCTCCACGGAGGTGACCTGCTGGCCGAAGCGCACCGAGTCGAGCCGCTCGGCGACCCACTGGCAGTACTGGTTGTACTCACGCCGGTGGGGCAGGAAGTTCTCGCGGATGTAGAACGGGTAGATCCGGCCGGTCTGCTTGAGGAAGTTGAGGAAGCTGAACCGCGAGGTCGGGTCGGCCATCGTCACCAGGTC
>JALZDD010000939.1 GCA_030862715.1 Actinomycetota bacterium
CTGGTCACCGAGATGACCAAGATCAAGCACCCGATGGACGCCGGCCAGAAGGGCCAGCGGGGCATCGAATGGTGACCCTGCCCCGGCTGGTGGTCGCTGCTCCCTCGACCGGCTCGGGCAAGACGACGATCGCCACCGGGCTGATGGCGGCGCTGCGTTCCGCCGGGCACGAGGTCAGCGGTCACAAGGTCGGGCCGGACTACATCGACCCGGGCTACCACGCGCTCGCCACCGCGCGTCCGGGCCGCAACATCGACCCGCACCTGGTGGGGGAGTCGCGGGTCGTACCGCTGCTGCTCCATGGTGCGGCCGGGGCGGACTTGGCGGTCATCGAGGGCGTCATGGGTCTCCACGACGGCCGCCTCGGCACCGACGGCTTCGCCTCCACCGCCCACGTCGCAGCGCTGACCTCCTCGCCGGTGGTCCTGGTCCTCGACGTCGCCCGGATGTCCCGCTCCGCTGCCGCGATCGCCGCCGGGATGGCGGCCTTCGACCCGTCGGTACGCATCAGGGGAGTCGTGCTCAACCGATGCTCCCCGGGGCGCAACGCCGACGAGATCCGGCGAGCGCTGGAGCAGGTCGGACTGCCGGTGCTCGGCATACTCCCGCGCGACGAGACGCTCGCGTCCCCGTCGCGCCATCTGGGTCTCGTCCCCGTCGCCGAGCGTGACGAGTCGGTCGCGCTGATCGAGCGGCTGGGCGAGCAGGTCGCCGCCCACTTGGACCTCGATGCGCTCCTCGCCGTCGCTCGTACCGCCCCTGCGCTGGACGATGACGCCTGGGACCCGCGGATCGCGCTGCGCGAGGTTGGTGTCGAGACAGACACTGTCGAAGACGCGAGTGCTCGCCCGGTGGTGGCCGTCGCGGGTGGGCGGGCGTTCACGTTCCGCTACCCCGAGACCGAGGAGCTCTTGGCAGCGGCAGGCTGCGACGTACGCTCCTTCGACCCGCTCACCGATCCCGCCCTGCCCGAGGGGACGCGCGGGATCTATCTCGGCGGTGGCTTCCCTGAGATGTACGCCGCCGACCTCGCCGCCAACACGAGCCTGCTCCGCGACCTCCGTGACGCGGTCGCGGCCGGAGTGCCGACGGTCGCCGAGTGCGCCGGCCTCCTCTACCTGGCCGAGTCCCTCGACGGCGTACCCATGGCCGGCGCCATCCCCGCCCACGCAGCCATGAGCGAGCGCCTGACCCTGCGCTACCCGGTAGCCACCGCCCTCTCCGACTCGCTCCTCACCCGTGCCGGCGAGCAGGTCACCGGCCACGAGTTCCACCGCACCACGACGACCCCTCCCGCCGGGGCCCAGGCCGCGTGGACCGTCGATGGCACACCGACCGGCTTCAGCAGCGACACCGTGCACGCGTCGTACCTCCACGTTCACTGGGCCGGCCATCCGCACCTGGCTCGACGCTTCGCCGACGCCGTTCAGAGGTCCGCCGGTCGACCCACCCCCGCTGGTCGAGCCGCGAGCGCGAGCGAGCGTGTCGAGACCAACACAGTCCTATCCAGCGGGGCCGGCGGGGTTGCTGATCCGCTGCGGCACCACGGGGATGTCGAGGTGGGGGAGGGGCTGCTCGACTTCGCGGTGAACGTCTACCCGGAGCCGCGGCCGGGATGGCTGGACCAGGCGCTCCACGAGTCGCTGGCGTCGGCGGCCTATCCCGACGAGGAGCCGGCGCGGGCGGCGCTGGCCAAGCACCACGGCCGCGAGCGGGTGGAGGTGCTCCCGACGGCGGGGGCGGCGGAGGCGTTCACGCTGGTCGCCCGGGCCCGGGCATGGCGGAAGCCGGTCGTCGTCCATCCGCAGTTCACCGAGCCCCACGCGGCGCTGGAGCAGGCAGGCCACACGGTCACCGAGGTACGCCTCCGAGCCGAGGACGAGTTCGCTCTCGACCCGGCGGCAGTGCCCGACGAAGCGGACCTGGTCGTCGTCGGCAACCCGACCAACCCCACCGGTGCGCTCCATCCCGCCGAGACCCTCCGCGCCCTCCTCCGCCCCGGCCGGCTGGTCGTGGTCGACGAGGCGTTCATGGACGCGGTTCCCGGCGAGCCCGAGACCCTCACCGCGGAGCGCGCAGAGGGCCTGCTGGTCATCCGAAGCCTGACGAAGCACTGGTCGATCCCCGGCGTACGCGCCGGCTACGTCGTCGGCGACACCGCCGCGATCAGTGACCTGGAGGCGGTGCGTACCCCGTGGTCGGTCTCGGCCACGGCCGCTGCCGCGATGCTCGCCTGTGCCACCGAGCGTGCCAGCGCCGAGGCCCGTGAGCGCGCGGAGCGGATCGCCGCCTGGCGCGACCACCTCGAGGCCGGCCTCCGCGACCAGCAGATCGAGTACGTCCCCTCGGCCGCCTCCTTCGTCCTGGCCCGCCCGGGCGCCGGAGTCCGTGAAGCCCTGCGCGAGCAGGGCATCGCCGTACGCCGCGCCGACACCTTCCCCGGCCTCGGCCCGGACTGGGTGCGGATCGCGGTACGCCCCGAGGGCCCGACCGACCAGCTCCTGGCCGCGCTGCGCCGGACCCGGGAAGCCTCGTGAGCCCGCGGGCGATCGGGCTCCTGGCCGGCTT
>JALZDD010000698.1 GCA_030862715.1 Actinomycetota bacterium
GATCCGACGTGGCTAGACTCCCCGCTTCGTCACGGCGAGTCACAGCAACCGGGGGGCTGCAGAGGCTGACTTCTACTCGTCGTGCCCTGTCATCGACAGTTATCAACACCATTGGAGAAGTCACTTGCGCTCCCCACTCTCGGTCCGCGGAGCCGCCCTTGCTGCGGCGACCGCGATGATCGGTCTTTCCGTGACCGCGGCCCCGGCGACTGCGGCTGAGAAGCCCCAGGCCAAGGCCTCGTCGGTCGCTCTGACCGTCAACGTGTCTGACAAGGTCAAGGCCGACACCGGCCGCTACACCGCCACGTACAACGGCAAGAAGACCGTCAACTCGGGCACCAACAAGCCGGCTCTGCCGCTCCTCGCGAGCGACCAGCAGCTGCTCTCGGTCGGCGTCTTCGCCCAGGACGCGGCCGCCGCCCTCCAGAACGGCACCGCCTACTCCGGCGCCTGCTCGGCCCTGGCCGGCAAGGGCGCGACCCTGGTCGCCATCGGCGACGGCTCCAGCTGCGTCAAGCCGGGCGAGGCCGTCACGGTGAACCTCGCCGAGCTCGACCTCCAGAAGCTGGGCGCCACCACCGACTACCTGCTCAACGACGAGAGCAAGGACTTCCACGTCAAGCTCGGCCCGGTCAACGACCTGGTGCAGACCGTCGTCTCCGGTGTGCTCACCAAGGTCGGCGGTCTCTCGGTCGGCGTCGACCTCGACGCCGCGGAGAGCACCTGCATGGCGCAGGGCACCAAGTTCAAGGGCAACACCCAGCTCAAGAACGCCGCCGTCACCGTCAACGTCCCCGGCAAGGGCGACATCAAGGTCGCCGACCTGCCGGCGAACCCCAAGAAGAACACGACGGTCGTCCCCGACCTCGCGCCGGTGACCGACGCCGTCCTCGGCCGCGTCGACACGCTGCTCCAGTCGGGCCTCAAGAAGGACGTCGGGCTGGGCGACATGAGCGTCTCGATCCGCATCGACCTGATCGAGCACATCAAGGAGCAGCTCGCTGTCCTGCTCAAGGGCCTCGAGACCGACCTGGTCAAGCTCACCCTGAACAAGCAGGACAAGACCGCCAAGTCGCTCGAGGTGTCCGCCCTGGACATCAACGTCCTCGACGCCGTGAAGAAGGTCGGCGCCCCGACCGCCGCCAAGGTCGCCATCGGCACCAGCACCTGCGGCACCAACGGCCTCACCTCCTCCGAGGAGAAGGCTGCGACCACCGGTGACAAGAAGAACGTCGACGTCGTCGTCTCCGGCGACAAGTCGGACCCGGACACGAGCGTCGCGGTGAAGCCGGACAACGCCCCGGCCAACGCCGAGCTCGACCTGCTCTCGTCCCCGGCCGCCAAGGGCGGGTTCGCCGCCGGCGCGCTCGTGCTGCTCGTCGCCGCTGCTGCCGCCACCCGGTGGTTCCTGCTGCGCCGCGCGCACGCCTGATCCGCTGATCAGGACTCCCCTGTAGGACCGTTGTAGAACCTGCAGCACCCGCATCCCGGGCCAAGGCTCCAGCCTCGGCCCGGGATGCGCTCGTTTGTCGGAAAGGGGCACATTCTGGGCGGCGCGCCTGCGTGCCGCCGACCGTGGGATCCGACAAAGTTGGGCCGCCCCCGATGCTCCCCAGAGCTCTTCCCCCAACTCTTCGGAGTCACCCCATGCTGCGCCCGCTGGCGACCCTGCTCGCCGTCGTACTCCTCTGCTCCGGCTGTGTCGAGGTCGCCGAGCCCGACACCGCCGTCCAAGCCGGATACGGCGCCGACAGCGGCGAGGAGGTCAGCCTGCCGCTGACCGAGGCCATCGCGAAGCTCCCTGTCGCCAAGGAGGTCACCTCCGGCTACGAGCGCGAGAAGTTCAACCACTGGGTCGACGCCGACGGCGACTGCCAGGACGCCCGCACCGAGGTGCTCCTCGAGGAGTCGAAGAAGAAGGCGCGCGGCAGGTGCGATGTCACCCGGGGCGTATGGCTCTCCACGTACGACGGGGTCACCGTCAAGCGCCCCGGCGGCCTCGACATCGACCACATGATCGCGCTCAAGGAGGGCTGGGAGTCCGGCGCCGACGCCTGGACCGACGAACAGCGGGAGGCGTACGCCAACGACCTCGGTGACCCCCGCGCACTCATCGCCGTCACCGCCGCGACCAACCGCAGCAAGGGCGACCAGGACCCGGCCGACTGGATGCCCGACGCCACGAGCTACCACTGCACGTACGTCGCCGACTGGGTCGCCATGAAGATCCGCTGGAGCCTCTTCGTCGACCGTGCAGAGAAGGCCGCGATCGAGGACATCGCCGCCGGTTGCGACAACTCCGAGATCACCGTGCGGCTGGCCGGGCCGGCCCAGAACGATCCGAGCCCGAGCGACCCGGCTCCGGACGACCCGGAGCAGAGCGCCGCTCCCGCGGGCGGCTCGGGCGACGACCCCCGCTTCGACACCTGCGCCAAGGCGACCGCGAAGGGCTACGGGCCCTACCGGAAGGGCCGCGACGCCGAGTACGCGTGGTACCGCGACGGCGACAAGGACGGCACCGTCTGCGACAGCTGACGACACCCGGATTCCGCAGGTCAGAAGCGATACCCCGGCCCGTAACGTACGGGGCTCCTCCTCCGTTGAGTGTGACGAAGGTCAAAGGGAGAGGGAATTACGTGCGCACAACACTCATCGCGCGGGGAGCCGCGGTGGCGGCTGCAGCCGCCATGGTTGCCTTGTCAGCCGCACCTGCGAGCGCCGCCACGGTGTCGCAGGCGTCCGCAACCGCGCTGAGCCTCGAGCTCGCCGGCACCGGGGCGACCGACTCCGGCACCTACGCCGTCACCAACGACGGCTCCACCGAGTCTGCCAAGGGCACCAACGAGCCGGTCATCACCGCGCTCGCAGGCCAGGACGCGATCCACGCCGGCACGCTGGCCCAGGACGCGGTCGCCAAGCGCAACGCCACCTCGGCCGCATGCTCGGGTCTCGCCGGCGACGGCGCGACCCTGGTCGCGGCCGGGTCCGGCGACTGCCTCAGCGGCGGCGACAACATCTCGCTCGACGCTGGCAGCCTCGACTTCTCCGAGGTCGAGCTCGTCTCGTCCGGTCTCTTCCAGGGCGTCGACAAGCAGCTGATCACCGCTCTGAAGGACGCGGGCCTGAGCCAGACCGAGGTCACCGACCCGCTCTCAGCAGCGCTCAAGCAGGTCCTCGCGGCACTGGGCGACCCCGGCCTGCACCTCGACCTCGGCGCCGTGCAGAGCAGCTGCACCGCCGACAAGGACAAGGCCTCCGGCGACAGCAGCCTGGCGAACAGCAGGGCGTACGTCACGATCCCGACGGTCGGCGACGTCACCTTGGTCGACCTGCCGGTCGACCCGGACGTCAACCAGAAGGTCGTCACCGACCTGACCGGCGTGACCGACACGATCCTGGACGCTCTGCGCACCCAGTTCACCAACGCCCTGCAAGGCGCGCTGGCGCCGGGCAACGAAGCGCTCAACCAGCTTCAGACGCAGGTGCTCGACACGGCCCTCGGTCAGATCGAGTCGCAGCTCGCGCCGCTCGAGGACAACATCCTCGACATCACCCTCAACGCCCAGAACACCTCCCCCGGCGCGATCACGGTGACCGCGCTCGACGTGAAGGTCCTTCCGGCAGCCGAGGAGTTCGACGGCAGCAGCCTGGCGCACCTGACCATCGGCACCAGCAACTGTGGCCCGAACAGCCCGGCCACGAAGACGGTCGTCAACAACCCGCCCAAGGCAGGCAACCCGCCGGCTTCGGTCCCGACCGTCGTGACCGCCGGCATGGAGAGCTACGACGACGGCAGCGCCGGACGCATCGCTCTGGTCACCCTGCTGCTTCTCGCGGCCGCGGGCGCCGGTGTGGCGACGTACGTCCGCATGTTGCGGCGTGGCTGACTCCTCAGTTGACTCGCCGCCGCGGCTTGCCGCGGCGGCGGG
>JALZDD010000708.1 GCA_030862715.1 Actinomycetota bacterium
GCGCGGTCGAGTCGTCCGCGAGGTAGCCGACGTCTCCCATACGGGTGACGGCCTCGGCGGGCGAGGAGAACCAGGAAGACGTACGCGAAGGCATGACGCGACACTAGCGACTCTGCCCCTGGTCTGCGCCCGGTGTCCGGATGGGACGTTCGTCATAGTGACCGTCGGACCCGTTACCGTCGGGCCCATCCGTCGTTGTGGTAGGCGTGCACTCGGACAACCCGCGACCTCTGACGCTGGTCGTCGTCGCCATGAAGGTATGCGCGCTGACCGCGCTGGCAGCCTTCTGTCTGGTTGCCGTCACCACGCCGTCCGAGCCGCGATCGCTAGCGAAGCGGGAGCAGCCCGAGCTCGCCGCGATGCTCGAGCAGCACCACTGCGTGGCTCCGCCGACGATCGCGCCCTGGCGCCGGCAGAGCGCCATCATCCGCTCCCCGCTCGGCGAGCTGAAGCATGTCCCCCTGGACGTCGGTCAGCTGATCGAGGAGGGCAAGGCCCGCGGCGAGCTGATCGCCTTCTGCGCCGACCCCGCCCCTTAGCCGAGGGCGGAGCCGACCGAAGAACGTCAGCTGGCTTCGGCGAGCGTGCTCGCGAAGAGCCCGAGCACGCGGTCGAGTGCGGCGCGGTCACCCTCGACCTCGAGCCCGGCCTCGGCGATCGCGGCGTCCACGGGGAAGCCCATGAACACGACACCGGTCCAGGCTGTCGAGTCACCCGCGATGGTGACGTCGGCGTCCTCGAGCGTGCCCTCGGCGAGGTCGAACTGGTTGCCCTTCCACACGAGCCGGAACTGCTGCGGGTCGGCGTCCGGATGGCGGGCGTCGGTCAGCTCCCAGGCGACGCTGATCGGCTCGGGGGTCGTCGCGCTGCCGGCAGGCACCATCGTACGCATCGCCACCATCACCCCACTGGGCGTCATCCCGGCGGACATGATCGGGAAGCGGGTCGAGCCGTGGGCCCAGCGACCGAGCGCCCCGAGGATCGTCTCGAGCTCGCGGCCCCACGGGGTGAGGGCGTAGGCCGTCGTCTTGGTGATGTAGCCGAGCTCGGTCTCGACCACGACGCCGGCGTGCTCGAGGAACAGCAGCCGGTCCTTGAGCTCGTCGGTGCTGACCCCGATCACGGAGGACTCCAGGTCACGTGCCGTACGGGGCCCGAACATCAGCTCGCGCACCACGATCAGGCTCCACCGGTCGCCGATCAGGTCCAGTGCGTGCGCGGCCGCGCACGCGTCTCCCAGGTCCCCGTAGGTCAGGTTCAGGGTCACGTCGATCCTCTCCGAGTCATTCGATCGCATCGAGCGTAGTGAGCCCGAACTACGGGTCGTCAGAGCCAGAAGTCCCGGCGCGCCGGCTGAAAATGCTGTGCCTACGCGATGGCGGAGTACGCAGCCGACACCCGCTCCACAGCCCGCTCGTCTCCGTCGACGGCCATCGAGCCGATCGAGCCGCCGGCGAAGACGATCTCGGCCCATGCCGACGAGTCGCCGGAGACTGTCGCCGCGGGCTCGTCGTCCGCGCCCTCGGTCAGCTCGAAACCGTCCCTGTCCCAGTGCAGCCGGTAGCGGCGTACGCCTGCGGCGGGACGCCGCTCGTCGTGCAGCTCGATCGCGATCCGGACCGGGCCGTCGCCCCAATCGGCCATCGCGGCGTAAGGAGCCATGGTGCGCATCGCGACGATCACCCCGTCGGGGGTCATGCTCCCGTCCACCGGGAAGCCGGGCGAGCGCTGCGCCCAATGGCCGAGCGACCGCATCACGTCCTCCAGCCCCTGCCCCCACTCGGTGAGCCGGTAGACGCGGGTCTGTCCGAGGTCGTCGAGCCGGGCCTGCTCGACGACGCCGCTGTCTCGCAGCGCCTTCAGCCTGGAGGTGAGCACGGCGGGCGTGATCCCCACGACTGCCGAGGCCAGGTCGGCGAACCGGCGCGGACCGAGCAACAGCTCGCGGGCGATCACCATGCTCCACCGGTCCCCGATGACGTCCATGGCGTGCGCGGTCGCGCAGGCATCACCCAGGTCGGCGTACGTCTGCTTCTTCGGCATCGATCCTCCAAACTCTCTTCACAAGAGTATCAACTATGTTTAACGTAGTCCTCATGCCTACGATCTCACTACCGCCCGTCGTCGACCGGACGACCTATCTGCACGAGCGCGACGCGCTCCTCGACCGCGAGAAGGCGCACACGCGTGAGGGCGATGTCCTCGCCGCGGCGCGGCGAAGACTCCCGATGACAGAGGTCGACGCGGCCGCAGAGCTCGTCGGCGCCGCCGGGCGGGTCAGCCTGCTGGACGCCTTCGAGGGGCGTACCCAGCTCTTCGCGAGCTACCACATGTGGCACACCGGCCATGCCGCCGCCGACCAGTGCGAGGGGTGCACGTTCTTCAGCGGCGGTGTGAGCGAGCTCGGCTACCTGCACGCGCGCGGAGTGACGTACGCCGTCCTCTGCCAGGGGCCCTACCCGGAGAGCTCCCGCTACCGGGACTTCATGGGGTGGGAGATGCCGTGGTACTCCGTCCCCGAGGAATCCTGGGACGTCCTCGACGCCCGCGGGTTCTTCGGCGGCAAGGTCTGCTACCTGCGTGACGGCGACCGGGTCTTCGAGACCTACCGCACGACGGGTCGCGGCGTGGAGCCGATGTCGGCGACGTACGGGATCCTGGACATGACCGTCTACGGGCGGCAGGAGAGCTGGGAGGACTCGCCGGAGGGCTGGCCGCGGCGCACGGGCACCGACGGCAGCCAGTTCCGTAGTGAGGAGGCGCCGACGACCAACCACAGGGCCGGCGTGAGCGGGCGCCCGACGGCTCAGTGGTCGCGGCTCGCCGCCGGACGCGACGACGATCTCGGATCGGACACCACGCCCGCCGCCGACCACTGCTGTCACTGAGGAGATCCGGATGCGTACGACGATCGCGCTGCCCACCCGGGACCGCACCCGGTCCCATGCCTTCCTCCGTGACGGCCTCGGCCTCGCGACTCCCGGCGAGCTCGCCGACGACGGGGTCCCCGAGCCGTTGCGGGCGACCCTGTCGGACTCCTGCGAGGTGATGATGATCCCGACCGGCGGGTTCAAGTGGGTCACCGGCCAGCTCGACGGCGAGCCGATGGACGCAGCGACCCTGCCCCCGCCAGAAGGCCCGAAGCAGTGCCTGGTCACGATCGAGCTCGGATCGCGCGACGAGGTCGAGGGGCGCTATGCCGCGGCCACGGCTCTCGGCCGCGGCATGATCGAGCCGGAGTCGGCACCGTGGGGTGAATACCGCGCGGTCGTCGCGGACCCCGACGGACACCTGTGGCAGCTGACGTCCCACTGAGGCCCGGTCTTGCCGCCCCTAGAATCTCCCCATGGCCGGAGACGACACACGGATGCTGCTGCTGGGAGCAGTGGCGCTGTTCGAGCCCGTCAACGGCTACCAGATTCGGCGCGAGCTGATGTCGTGGCACGTCGACCAGTGGGCCAACATCAACCCGG
>JALZDD010000717.1 GCA_030862715.1 Actinomycetota bacterium
TGCGCGAAGGCGGCGTCGACGACCGCGAAGACCTCTTCGCGCGAGACCGTCGTCGACGGCGGCTCGCGGTGACGCCAGTAGACGAGCCCGGAGTCGACGTTGGGCGCCGGCCAGAAGACGTTGCGGCCGATCACGCCGGCGCGGCGAACCTCGGCGTACCAGGCGGCTTTGACCGACGGGACGCCGTAGACCTTGGAGCCGGGCTTGGCCGCCAGCCGGTCGGCGACCTCGGCCTGCACCATCACCAGGCCGTGGCGCAGCGAGGGCAGCAGCGACATCAGGTGCAGCAGGACCGGGACCGAGACGTTGTAGGGCAGGTTGGCGACCAGGGCCGTGGGCGGCGGACCGGGGACGGAGTCGACCCGGAGAGCGTCCGCGCGGAGCAGGCTGAACGCGTCGGCCTGGTCGGGGGCGTACTCCTGGATAGTTCTCGGCAGCCGCTGCGCCAGGACCTCGTCGATCTCGATCGCGGTCACCCTCGCGCCGGTCTCGAGGATGGCGAGGGTGAGCGACCCGAGGCCGGGCCCGACCTCGACGACGACGTCATCGGCGGTGACGCCGGACTCGCGCACGATCCGGCGCACGGTGTTGGCATCGATGACGAAGTTCTGCCCGCGCTGTTTGGTGGGGCGCAGATCGAGCTCGGATGCGAGCGACCGCACCTCCGCCGGGCCCAACAGGCGCGGCGGGGTGCGGTCGGTCATGGGTACAGACTATGGCCCGAGGGCCGAAACAGCCTTACTGCGGCAGACCGAGCTGCTGCGAGCAGTGCGGCCAGGCGCCGTAGCCACCGTTGGCGTCACGGAGCTTGGTCGCCACCGCGATCTGGGTCTCGCGGCTGTTCTCGCTCGGCAGACCGGAGCCGCCGTACGCCTCCCAGGTCTGCAGGTTGAACTGCAGCCCGCCGTAGTAGCCGTTGCCGGTGTTGATCGCCCAGTTGCCACCGGACTCGCACTGCGCGAGCTGGTCCCAGACGGTGCTGCCGCCGGCGAAGTTGGCCGCGGGGGCTTCCTTCTCCTTGGTGCCGACCTTGACGATGCGCGGCTCGGCCTCCTCGAGGACGTTCTGCTCGAGGACCTTCCTGGAGACGGTCTCGCCGTTCTTGAGGAAGACGCGGTAGGTCACCGAGCGGACCCCGTCGGAGCCCTCCTCGACGACCTCGGTCTCGCCCTCGTACATCGACGAGTCCTCGCGCTCCTCGACCGGCGCCTCGACCTTCTCGCGGGCGACCTTCTGGGTCTTGGCGGAGAAGTCGGTGAAGACGATCTTCTGACCGGTCTTCAGGGCCTTGCCGGAGGCCGGAGAGACCTTGTCCCGGCGCTCGAGCTCGACACCGAGGTCCTTCAGCGCATCGGCGACGGTCAGCGCGGTCACGCTGACCTTCTTGGTCTTCTTCCCCGCCAGTGCGACCTTGACGGTCTTCGGGGTCACGACGTCGAGCGACATCCCGTCGCGGCCGATGTAGGCACCGCGGCTGGTGGAGAGCTCCGCCCGGTCGTAGTCGCGGCCGAGCTCGGCGAGAGCGCCGCCGACGGTGGTCGCGGTGACCCAGTGGTCCTGGGCCTTGCCGTCGACCTCGAGGCTCAGCTGACGGGCGTAGCGGACGCTGATCGCGCTGCCGTCCTCGACCTCGGTGTCGACCGATGGAGCAACCGCGTCACGGTCGCCGATCTCGATGCCCTCGGCCTCGAGGACCTCACCGACCGTGTCGGCGTGGACGCTGACGTCCTTGGCCTTGCCGTCGACCGAGACGATGACATCGGTCTGGGAGGTCTTGACGCCGTACGCGGTGCCGCCTGTTGCGACCACTGCGGCGGCGAGTCCGCCGACCAGGATGGCCTTACGGCGACGAGTAGATGCGATGTTGCGAACCCATGAGGTGGTGCTGCTGACGGGCACAATGCTCCGATGTTCGTGCTCTCCGGGCACGGGCGAACGGTGTTGCGAGATCTGGTGATCTACGCGCTGAGGCCCACCCCCAACACCGTCCGGATCTGTCCCGATCCCGGCTATCTCGCCGGACAGCGGAACAAATGCGGTCGGTTAAATGCAAGTCTCCTGCCCGATCCGCAGGCAATTACAAGCATGCAATCTCGGCATCAAATGAGGGTGAGGGAGCGCTGTCAATACCTGTCGCATCGAATGACAGGTGTGCGATTCACCACGCCGAAATCGCTGGTCAAGCGGGTTGATCAGGGCGCATGTCGTAATCCCGCCACGAAATATCGCGCCCGCTGGCCAATAGGCGACAAATCCTTTACAGGTAACTCCGTTGCTTGGTGTTGTACTCCGAAGCCATCTCTGTCGTGATGGCCCGTCGCGCCGGTCGGTTCTCGGGTAAGGCAGATGTGCGCGATGTCACCAGACTCCGGAGGAACGATGAACAGACGCCTTACCAGCGTTCTCGCCGCGGTTGCGGTCGCAGGCGTGACGCCGGTGGCCCTGACCCACTCGTCGGCTAGCGCCGTCGAGGACTCGGGGACCCCCGCCGCCGCTGCTGTGAAGCAGAAGATCGATGACAAGCCCGACGCGCTCAACACCAAGCGCCGCGAGCTCAAGACCAACGCCGCCACCGCCGTCGCCACGGGCGAGAAGCAGACGGTCACGAAGAACGGCAGCGAGGTCGTCAAGATGGGCTCGGGCAAGAACGCCCGCTGGGTGGAGCACGAGCCCACCGAGAAGTCCCAGCTGCTGAGCTTCCTGGTCGAGTTCGGCGAAGGCGGCAACCCGGCCTTCCCCGACAACACCTCGGGCCCGCTCCACAACGAGATCGCGCCGCCCGCTGAGAACGACAACTCCACCTACTGGGAGGAGGACTTCTCGCGCGAGCACTACATGGACATGTTCTTCAACCAGGAGAAGGGCGCGGAGTCCTTCCACAACGTCTACAAGGAGATGTCGAGCGGCCGCTTCGACCTCCAGGGCGACGTGAGCGACTGGGTGACGCTTCCGCACGCGGAGTCCTACTACCAAAACGATAAGGGCGACGAGACCGCCGCCGCGATGAAGAACTACGTCCAGGACAGCGCCAACGCCTGGTACGACGCGCAGAAGGCGGCCGGCAAGACCGACGCCGAGATCACGGCGTACCTTCAGGACTATGACATCTGGGATCGCTACGACCTCGATGGCGACGGCAACTTCAACGAGGCCGACGGCTACATCGACCACTTCCAGGCGATCCACTCCGGTGTCGGCGAGGAGGCCGGCGGCGCCCCGTGGAGCATCTGGTCGCACCGCTGGGCCGCGAACGCGTCCGGCTCCGACGGCCCGGCCAACTTCCCGAAGGCCGGCGGCGTCAAGATCGGTAACACCGACATCTGGATCCGCGACTACACCACCGAGCCCGAGAACGGCGGCCTGGGCGTCTTCGCGCACGAGTTCGGCCACGACCTCGGTCTGCCGGACTTCTACGACACCGCGGGCGGCGAGAACGGCACCGGCTTCTGGACCCTGATGAGCTCGGGTTCGTGGCTCGGTCACGGTGACGGCACCATCGGCACCACCCCCAACCACATGGGCGCCCCGGAGAAGCTCTTCCTCGGCTGGCTCAACTACGAAACGGTCGAGGCCGGTACGTCGAAGAAGCTGACCCTGGGTCCGAGCTTCCATGACACCGGGGCGAAGACCCCCCAGGCACTCGTGGTCAACCTGCCCGACGGTGAGACGACCCACGACGTCGGCTCCGGTACGTCCGGCAAGACGTTCCTCTACTCCGGCAAGGGCGACGACCGCACCGCCACCGCAGTGAGCCCGGAGATCGCAGTCCCCGCGGGCGGCACTCTCTCGGCCAAGGTGAAGTACGACCTCGAGGCGGAGTACGACTTCACCTTCCTGGAGGCCTCCACCGACGGCGGCACCACATGGTCGACGCCGCTGGCGACGAACCTGTCCTCGGCCGAGTACAACAACGGCATCCACGGCACCTCCGACAGCACCTGCACCGGCAACTGCGCCGACCACGACCCGCAGGAGTACGTCGACCTGACCGCCGACCTCTCGGCATACGCGGGCCAGAACGTGAAGCTCCGCTTCCGCACCGCGAACGACGGCGGTGTGGCCTACTACGGCTTCGCCATCGACGACCTCTCGGTCGGCTCGGCCTACACGACGGACTTCTCGTCCTTCGACGGCTGGACCAACAAGGAGTACATGGGCATCACCGACGGCACCTACATCTCGACGTACCCGCGCTTCTACATCGCCGAGAACCGGCAGTACAAGGGCTACGACAAGACCCTGGCCGAGGGTCCGTACAACTTCGGCTACGGGGTGACCGCGCCTGACAAGGTCGACCACTACGCCTACCAGGACGGCCTGCTGATCTGGTACAAGAACGGCGAGTTCACCGACAACAACACCTCGGAGCACCCCGGTGGTGGCCAGGCGCTGGTCGTCGACGCCTCCGTCGGCGTCCAGAAGTGGTCGAACGGCACCCTGTCGCGCAACCGGATCCAGGGGTACGACTCGACCTTCGACGTCGACCGCACCGACGCGCTCCACCTCGAGAACGAGGTCGCCGGCGCCCCGAACAACGTCCTCGACGTGCCGCGGCGCAAGGGCGTGCCGACCTTCTACGACAGCTCGGAGACGGCGTACTACGACGCGTCCAACCCGGCGCACTCCACCAAGACGGCCGGCAGCGGCGTCAAGATCAAGGTGCTCTACTCGGACGAGCGCAGGGGCACGATGACGCTCAGCGTCTCGTGACCTGATCACAGCAAGGAGAAGGGCCCGAGGTGATCGCCTCGGGCCCTTCTCCTGTCAGTGCCGGTGAGTCACCAGGTGCCGCCGAAGGCGGTCTCGGTGTTGGTGTTGACGGCGTTACAGAGCGCCTCGAGGTCGTCGCCGCGCACCTCGGCCATGACCCGCATCGTGGCCGGGATCATGTAGCTGGAGTTGATCGCGCCGCGGTGCGGGTGCGGTGTCAGAAACGGGGCGTCGGTCTCGACCAGGATGCGGTCCTGGGGAGTGATCGCGAGGGCGTCGCGGAGGTACTGAGCGTTCTTGAACGTCACCGTGCCGGCGAAGGAGAGGTAGGCGCCCCGGTCGAGGCACTGGCGGGCGAACTCGGCGTCGCCGGAGAAGCAGTGCATCACCCAGCGCTCGGGCGGTCCGACGCTGTCGATCACCTCGAGCACCGTCTCGTGGGCGTCGCGGTCGTGGATCATCAGGGTCTTGTCGAGACGCTTGGCGATGTCGATGTGGCGCCGGAACGAGTAGGCCTGGGTCTCGCGACCCTCCTCGTCGGTGCGGAAGAAGTCCATCCCGGTCTCCCCCACCACGCGCACCTTGTCGTGCGCCCCGGCGAGCTTCTCGATCTCGTCCAGCGCGGCCTCGAGGTCTGGCTGGCGAGGCGCGTCGTTGGGGTGCAGCGCGACCCCGGCAACCATGTTGTCGTACGTCTCTGCCGCCTCGACCGCCCAGCGCGCCCCGGGCAGGTCGCAGCCGATCTGCACCACCCTGGTCACGCCCACCGCCGCCGCCTGGGCGAGCGCCTCCTCGACCGGGAGGCTCTCCTCGCCTCGGACGATGTCGAGGTGGGTGTGGTTGTCGACGACCTGTGCGGGCAGTGGCTCGGGTGCCGGGGCGAAACTCATGCTCACCAGTCTTCTACACGCTCTTGTGGACGAGGTCGTAGACCTCGCGTTTGGGGACGCCGGCGAGCTTGGCGACCTCGGCGATGGCCTCCTTCTTGGTGAGACCGTCGCCTTCGAGGTCGGCGACGGCGGCGCGGAGGCTCTCGGCGTCGTTGCCGATCTCGGCGGACGGGTCAGCGCCGGTGACGACGATGGTGACCTCGCCGCGTACTCCCTCGGCGGCCCAGTCGACGAGCTCGGCCAGTCCCCCGCGGCGTACTTCCTCGTGGGTCTTCGTCAGCTCGCGGCAGACGGCGGCGGCGCGGCCGTCGCCGAAGGCGTCGCGCATCGCAGCCAGGGCGGCCTCGGTGCGGTGAGGGGCTTCGAAGAAGACCATGGTGCGCTCCTCCTTCGCCAGCGAGGCGAGGCGGCGCGAGCGCTCGCCGGCCTTGCGAGGCAGGAAGCCCTCGAAGCAGAACCGGTCGACGGGGAGGCCGCTGACGGCCAAGGCGGTGAGGACGGCCGAGGGACCGGGCACCGCGGTGACGCGTACGTCCTTCTCGACCGCGGCGGCGACCAGGCGATAGCCGGGGTCGGAGACCGAGGGCATCCCGGCGTCGGTCACCAGCAGCACGCGGTTGCCGTCGAGAAGCTCGGCGAGCAGCGTGGGCGTACGCGCAGTCTCGTTGCCCTCGAAGTAGGAGACGATGCGGCCCTTGATCTCGACACCGAGATCCGTCGTCAGCCGACGCAGGCGACGGGTGTCCTCGGCGGCGATGACATCGGCGGTGGCGAGCTCGGAGGCCAACCGGGGTGGGGCATCCTCGACGCGCCCGATCGGGGTTGCTGCTAGTACGAGCACGCCATCGTTTGGATCTACCACACCGATATTGTCGCAGGCTTATAAGGTTCCCTCGTGACGACGACGGTGACCGAGGAGCCGGAGCCCATGGAGGGCCTGGCCAGCACCCCCTCCGGTCACTTCCTGCCGACCGCCTGGGAACGCGCCCGGCGGCGCATCAGCGGCTCGCCGCGGGCCGGCTGGATGGCGACGATCGGGATCACTGCGCTCGCGTTCCTGCTGAGGCTGTGGCACCTGGGCACGCCGAAGGTCTTCGCCTTCGACGAGACCTACTACGCCAAGGACGCCTGGGCGCTGCTCGAGTACGGCTACGCGCGCAACTTCATCGAGGGCGCCGACGAGAACATCCTGGCCGGGCAGCTCGATGGGCAGTTCGCCGACGGGCCGTCGATGATCGTCCATCCCGACGTGGGCAAGTGGCTCATCGCGATCGGCATCAAGCTCTTCGGGATGGACCCGTTCGGCTGGCGGATCGCCTCGGTCGTGATTGGGTCGCTGCTGGTGCTGCTGACGATCCGGTTCGTACGCCGCGTCTCCGGGTCCATGCTGCTCGGTCTCGTCGGCGGCATCCTGGTCACCTTCGACGGGCTCGCGTTCGTGCTCTCACGGCTCGCGCTGCTCGATCTCTTCGTCGCCTTCTTCCTGCTGCTCGCGGTGCACCTGATGGTGATGGACCGCGACTGGTGCCGGCGCCGGTTCTCCGCGCTCGCGCCCACCCAGCTCGCCGCGCCCGGCGCCTGGGGGCCCGTCCGGCAGATGCTGTTCCGTCCGTGGCTGCTCTGCTCGGGCATCGCGTGGGGCCTGGCGATCGGTTGTAAGTGGGAGGCGCTCTACCCGCTGGCCGCCTTCGGGCTCCTCTATGTCGCCTGGTCAGCCGGGATGCGGCGCTCCTTCGGCGTACGTCTGTCCTGGCTTCGTGCCTGTGTGGCCGACGGGCCGACGGCGTTCGCGCACCTGGTCGGCGTCGCGCTCGCGGTCTACGTGATGACATGGATCCCGTGGATGACCCACGCGGATGTCTACGAGGAGTCGCTCTCGGCGACCCAGTACACGCGCTACACCGGCGAGGGACACTGCGAGAACAAGTCGTACGTCCCCGAGAACCTCAACGACAAGCGCTGGCCGACCGCCAAGGAGCCGGACGCGTCCGGCGTCGGCGAGGTCAGCCAGTCGCTGCGGTCGCTGTGGTACTACCACC
>JALZDD010000944.1 GCA_030862715.1 Actinomycetota bacterium
GCAGGCCTCGCCCTGCTGACCGTGGTCCTGGTGCAGCTCTCGGTGCCCCACTTCCCGGGCGACCCGAACGCGACCGGCCGCAGCGAGGCGAACCGGTTCTTCACCAACAAGCAGGTCTGGCTGACGATGCTCGCGGGCGCGATCGGGTTCGGCGGCATGTTCGCGGCCTACTCCTACATCGCCCCGATCGTCACCGACACTGCCGACCTGGCCGAGGGAGCGGTGCCGTGGTTCGTCTTCGCGTTCGGCGCCGGGATGGTCGTCGGCACCTGGGTCGCGGGGGAGCTCGCCCGCTGGTCGGTGATGGGCTCACTGCTCGCGAGCAGCCTCGGCATGGTGGCGGTGCTGACGCTCTTCTGGCTGGTCGCCCCGGCCGGGTGGTGGCTCGCGCCGGTCGCCTTCCTGACCACCGCGGTGGCGTCGGTGCTCGTGATCAACCTGCAGGTGCGCCTGATGGATGTCGCCGACGACGCGGTGACGCTCGGTGCGGCGATGAACCACGCGAGCCTCAACATCGCCAATGCCCTCGGCGCCTTCGCCGGTGGCGTGGCTCTCGACGTCTGGAGCGTCCGGGAGGCGCCGTTGGTCGGCGCCGGCCTGGCCGCCGCCGGGATGCTGGTGCTGCTCTGGAGCACCAGCATCCACCGGCGCCGGGCCTAGATGGCCGCTTCGTTGCCGTCGGTGGCGGTGGCCGCCTCGACCGCCGCCAGGAACCCGTCGGCCCAGGCCTTGGAGTCGTGGTGGCGGATGGTGTCCCACAGCCCGCGCATCCGGTCCTTGGCCTCGGCCTCGTCCATGTCGACGGCCTGCAGGAAGACCCGGACCATGTCGGAGACGTCATGGGGGTTGGTCAGCACCGCGCCGCGCAGCTCGGCAGCCGCCCCGGCGAACTCGGAGAGCACCAGCGTGCCGCTCGTGCCGAGGAGACCGTGGACCGCGGCGTACTCCTTCGCGACCAGGTTGAGGCCGTCGCGCAGCGGGGTGATCCACATGACGTCGGCGTTGGCGTAGTAGGCCAGCAGCTCCTCGAACGGGATCGGCCGGAAGTAGAAGTGCACCGGCATCCAGCCCATCCGCGAGAACCGGCCGTTGATCCGCCCGACCGCCTGCTCGATCTGGTTCTGCAGGGTCTTGTAGACGGTCATCTCGCCGGCCGCGGGCACGCACACCAGCACCAGCGACAGCTCACCCAGCAACGACGGGTCCTCGAGCAGCGCCCGCTCGAAGGCCTCGAGCTGCTGCAGGACGCCCTTGGTGTAGTCGAGTCGCGACACGGCCAGCGCGATCCGCTGACCCTCGAACTCGTCCTTCACCCGAGCGATCGAGCTCTGCACCGCCGGGGAGGCCAGCGTCTGCTCGATCCGCGTCGTGTCGACGCTGACCGGGTTGGCGCCCAGGTGCACCCGACGCCCGCCGACGTCGATCACCGAGGGCATGGTGTCCAGGCCGAGGGCGAAGCCGTACGTCCGGAACCGAGGCGCCGAGTCCTCGGTCTCGATCACCTCGACCGGTGCCACACCGCGAGCCACGTCGACGAAGTTCTCGACCTGGCGGGGGATGTGGAACGAGATGTAGTCGCACTGCAGCAGCGAGCCGATGATCTCGCGGCGCCACGGCACCACGTTGAACACGTCCGCGCCGGGGAAGTGGGTGTGGTGCAGGAACGCGATCTTCACGTCCGGCCGCATCTCCCGCAGGTAGGCCGGCACCATCCACAGGTTGTAGTCGTGGATCCAGACGATGGCGCCGTACGCCGCCTCGGCCGCCGCCTGCTCGGCGAAGGCCTGGTTGACCCGGCAGTAGACCTTCCAGTCCTCCTCCTTGAACTTTGCCCGTTCCCAGAAGGTGTGCAGCAGCGGCCAGAACGCCTCCTTGGAGAAGCGCTTGTAGAAGATGTCGACGTCCTTCTTCGACAGCGGCAGCCGGGAGGCCACCAGGCCCGGGTAGAGCTTGGGGTCGACCACGGTGTGGGTGGCGAACTTGCCGCGCTTGGGGTCGTCGATGGACCACGCGACCCAGGATCCGGTGCGTTCGGTGAAGAAGGAGAGCAGCGTCGGGATGATGCCGTTGGGCGACTTCGGGCGCCGGCGCTTGACCTCTCCGTCCTCGATCACCTCGTCATAGGGGAGCCGGTGGTAGACCATGACGAGGTCGGACTTCCCCGGGTCGTCGGCGTCGTTCTCCGGGTCGTAGATGTGCTCGTCGTCGAGCAGGTTGAAGTGCCTGATCGCCTGCAGGATCCCGCCGGTGCCGGGAGCGGTGGCGTGGAACGTACGCCCCTTGTCGCGGGTCGCGTCCAGCAGCAGATCCTCGGCCTCACCGACGCAGACACCCGGGAACCCGATGTCGTACATCGACAGGTCGTTGAGGGTGTCACCGGCGACCAGCACGCGGTCCTTGGGGATGCCGAGGTGTTCGACGAGCTTCGTGACGGTGTGGCCCTTGTTGATCCCGCCGGGCAGCACGTCGAGGTAGTGGCTGGCGGAGTAGAGCAGGTCGCAGCCGATCTGCGCGACCAGCGGGGCGAGGTCGTCGGTGACGGCCTCGGGGTCGCAGAAGTACGAGACGCGGCGGTCCTGGGGCACGTTCTGCCGGACCAGTCCGGGCCGGTCGCCGACCTTCTCGAGCACGGTGAGCTCGCCGGGCCACTTGGCGGCGATCTCCTGCTGGATCGGCTCGACGGCGAGCAGGTCGTGCCCGGTCACGATGGTGGCGCCGACGTCGCAGATGATGAAGTCGGGCGTCGGGATGGTCGGGTCGGCGAGCAGTGGCAGCACCGACTCCAGCCCACGACCGGTGACGAAGGACAGCAGTACGTCCTCGCGGCGGCTCAGCGTCTGGTACAGCTTGACCTTCGCCTCGGGGTCGCCGGCTAGGAAGGTTCCGTCCAGATCGGTCGCTAGCAGCATGCGTGCATTGGCAGCGGACGTGTCGTTCACAAGTCTCCTCGAGGGTCGCCTGGCCTCGAGGCCGATTTGGCAGCTGGCCCGAGGCTGCGGACCCCTTGGAGGATCCGCGGGTCGACCAAACAGGCTAACAGGGGCAGGTGTCAGGCCGGGAACGGGCATTTGACGGATCATCGAATCCGCACTGAGTAGAGCCTCTCAGGAGGTCCACAAACTCGTAAGAAATTGGATGCACCTGTTCGATAACTCCGTCGAGAATCTGTCGTTGATGGGTCATGCGGATCCTGCCCGCCGCCTTCAAGAAAGACCGCGGGCGACCACGGTCCTCGACGTTGATCACGGGGGGCGCCGAGGCCCATGGCCGGCACGCAGGTCGGTGCCGCGGGCAGGGTCCACAGCTCGTACGGATCGGTTCTCGATCCTCTTCCTCCCACCATTTCGAGCCTTTCGGCGGGTGGCTGACAGAATGCGGCACATGACCGGCAGTACTGCTCCCACGACTCGTCCCCGAGTCCTCTCCGGAATCCAGCCGACCGCCGACTCCTACCACCTCGGCAACTATCTCGGCGCGGTCCGGCAGTGGGTGAACCTGCAGGAGGAGCACGAGCCGTTCTTCTTCATCGCCGACCTGCACGCGATCACGGTCGAGCAGGACCCGAAGGTGCTTCGGGAGCGTACGCGGCGGGCCGCTGCCCAGCTTCTGGCCGCCGGCGTCGACCCGGAGCGGTCTGCGATCTTCGTCCAGTCCCACCTTCCCGAGCACGCTCAGCTCGGCTGGGTGATGCAGTGCATCACCTCGTTCGGTGAGGCCCGGCGGATGACCCAGTTCAAGGACAAGTCCGCCAAGGGTGGTGAGGGCGCGGCCTCCGTCGGCCTCTTCTCCTACCCGATGCTGATGGCCGCCGACATCCTGCTCTACCGCCCGGCGTACGTCCCGGTCGGCGAGGACCAGCGGCAGCACCTCGAGCTAACCCGCGACCTCGCGCAGCGGTTCAACAGCCGCTACAAGAAGACGTTCCGGCTCCCCGAGCCCTACATCCTCAAGGAGGTCGCGAAGATCTACGACCTCCAGGACCCGACGATCAAGATGTCCAAGTCGGCTTCTTCGCCGACCGGGTTGATCGACATGCTCGACGACCCCAAGGTCTCGGCGAAGAAGATCCGCTCCGCGGTCACTGACTCGGAGATGGAGATCCGCTTCGACGAGGAGGCCAAGCCGGGCGTCTCCAACCTGCTCCGGATCTACTCCGCGCTGACCGGCTCCGACATCGACACCCTGGTCGGCAAGTACGCAGGCAAGGGCTACGGCGATCTGAAGAAGGATCTCGCCGAGGTCGTCGTCGATTACGTCACCCCGTTCCGGGAGAAGACCTTCGAGGTCCTCGAGGACCGGGCGTACCTCGACGGCATCCTGCAGCAGGGTGCGGAGAAGGCAGGCGCGGTCGCCCGCAAGACCCTGGCCGACGTCTACGAGCGGGTTGGCTTTGTGCCCCCCGCGTCGCCGCTCGGCTAGTAAGGTCGGCGCATGCGCACCATCGGTGTTGCCATCGCGATCCCGGAGCCATGGGCAAGCCAGCTCCAGGACTACCGGACGTCTCTCGGGGACGCGACGGCGACCATGATCCCGACGCACATCACCCTTGTGCCACCGACGGAGATCCACGACGACCTGCTGCCGGACGTCGAGAGCCATCTCGAGTCCGCGGCCTCGCGGGTCGCCCCTTTCAGCGTCCACCTGCGCGGCACCGGCACCTTCCGGCCGGTCTCGCCCGTGGTGTTCGTGGCAGTGGTGCAGGGCATCTCGGGCTGCGAGCAGCTGGCCAACGCGGTCCGGCAGGGTCCGCTCGACCAGAAGCTCACGTTTCCCTATCACCCGCATGTCACGATCGCTCACGACCTTCCCGACGCTAGCCTCGACAAGGCTTTCGGTGAGCTCGCCGACTTCGAGTGCGAGTGGTCGGTCGAGGAGTTCCATCTCTATGTCCACGACGACACGGATGGCTGGCGCCCGACGCGGGAGTTCGCGCTGAGAGCAGCACTGACCGGTTGAGGCGGGCTCGGGTCCGCCCACGAACGACGGATGGGGACCTCGGGATGAAGGACAAGGTCAAGGCAAAGATCGCCGAGCTGCGTGCGCGCTTTCCTGCGCTGGACCGGGTGATTCGCACCCAGGAACACTACGGCGACGTGGGTGCCGCCCAGCAGGCCGGCGCGATCACCTACTTTGGCTTCCTGTCGACCTTCCCGATCCTCGCGCTCGCGTTCTTCGCCGTCGGCCAGATCGCCAAGGTCTACTCCGGAGCCGAGAGCGACCTCGTCGAGGCGATCGACCAGGTCCTGCCCGGGCTGGTCGGCGACGGTGCCGGACAGCTGAAGATCGCCGACATCGAGAGTGCGGCCGGCGCGGTCGGGATCATCGGTGTCATCGGTCTGCTCTACGCCGGCCTCGGCTTCGTCGACGGGCTGCGCAAGGCGCTCGAGGCGGTCTTCCTGGTGCCCGACGAAGAACAGCCGGGGTTCCTGGCGGCCAAGGCCCGCGACCTGGTCGCGCTGATCGTGCTCGGCCTGATCCTGCTGGTGGCCGTGGCGTTCACCGGCCTCGTACGCACCTTCTCGGTCAACGTCCTGGACTGGATCGGTCTCGGCGAAGGCTTCGGCTGGCTGATCGTCCTCCTTACCCTGGTGCTCGGCCTCGCGGCCAACACGGTGCTCTTCTTCGCGATGTTCCACCTGGCTCCCCAGAACGACACCCCGAAGGCGCCTCTGTGGGCCGGCGCCGTGCTCGGCGCGGTCGGGTTCGAGATCCTCAAGCAAGCCTCGACCCTGCTGCTCAAGGCCACCCAGGGGCAGCCGGCCTTCCAGGCCTTCGGCATCGCCCTCATCCTGGTCGTCTGGATCCACTACACCTCGATGGTGATCCTGTACGCCGCCTCCTATGCCCACGTGAGGGCGACCCCGGCCGAACCGAGTTCCGACGCTGTATCGACGTGATCGCCCGATATACGGGCTGCTGACGGTCGGGGTTCGGTCGACGGATGAGAGAGTCGTACCCATGAAGCTCGAGAAGACTGACGGCGCGCTCCTCCTGGTCATCGGGGTCTGGACGATCGCGATCTGGACCAACTTCGGCCGCAACCTCGTCAAGACCGCCAAGGACCCGGAGCAGACCCGTCCGAAGCCCTACTACATGGCCCACGCGGTGCTCGTGGTCGTCGACGTTCTCCTCGGCGGCCTGCTGATCAAGCTCGGCGTGCAGCGGCTGCTGACCAGGGGATAGCCCCTCAGGAGGACTCGGCCGCGTCGAGGTGGTCGACCAGCTCGGTGAGCTGGTCGCGCAGCGAGAGCGCCTCGTCACGGGTGATCCCCATCGACGCACCGAGCTCCTGCGGCACGCCGGAGACCTGCTCCTCCAGAGCCTGGCCTTCCTCGGTCAGGCTGACCAGCACCCGGCGCTCGTCGCTGGGGTCGCGGTCGCGCCGCACCAGCCCGGCGGTCTCGAGCCGCTTGAGCAGCGGCGTCAGCGTGCCCGAGTCGAGCCGCAGCCGCTGGCCGAGGGAGGTCACCGAGAGCGGCTCCTCGCTCTCCCAGAGCACCAGCATGACCAGATACTGCGGATAGGTCAGGCCGGTTCCCTTGAGCAGCGTCACGTAGCGCTTCGTGACGGCTCTGGTCGCTGCGTACAGCGGGAAGCAGAGCTGAAGGTCGAGCGAGAGCTGCGGATAGGTACGTCCGGACACATCAATCAGTCTACCCCCTTGCGCTATTAAGTTGTGCGCAATATAGTTGTGCACATGACACCGATCTACACAGCCACCGCAGTCAGCACCGGCGACGCCCGCAACGGCCACGTCCAGTCCTCCGACGGTCTCATCGACGCCGACGTCCGCATCCCCAAGGAGATGGGTGGCGCCGGCGGTGCCACCAACCCCGAGCAGCTCTTCGCCGCCGGCTACGCCGCCTGCTTCCACTCGGCGCTCAAGCTCGTCGCCGGCAAGGCCAAGGTCGACATGACCGACTCCGAGGTTGTCGCCGACGTGAGCATCGGTGAGAACGGCCAGGGCGGCTTCGGCCTCGCCGTACAGCTCGAGGTGACCATCCCCGGCGCCGACGCCGCGACCGCGCAGCAGCTCGCCGAGCAGGCCCACCAGGTCTGCCCGTACTCCAACGCCACCCGCGGCAACATCGAGGTCAAGCTCAGCGTCGTCTGAGTCTCCCCTGTAGCGATACGACGGGACGTACTTGTCCTATACCGACTGGTAGGCCGACAAGAACGTCCCGTCGTATCTGTTGTTGGGCGAGTTATCCACAGGGGTCCGGTTTGCGGATGCGAGCTCATTGCGTCTGGCCCACCATCTCTCTATGACTTCTCGGGCCGCTCACTTTCGGCCGGCGCCTCATGGGGACCGGGGGCTTGGGCTCGTCGCGCCGGTGCGTGTGGATCCGACAGGGGAGAGGGGGCCGACGCCCAGGCAGGCGCGGGGTAGTGCCTGGCGTCGGACAGGACCCGGGTTGTACGTCCCCGCTTCCGTCGACTCTGACCGACCTCAGCAGCGGGTGCTGGAGGCGGCAACGGCGGTCCCCGGAGGCCACATCACCGGCTGGGCCGCCCTCGCCTGGGCCGGAGCGCGCTGGTTCGACGGGCTCGACGGGAACGGCAACGCGAGGCCAGTGCCGATCGTCATCACCAACCATCGCTATCGAAGCCGGCCAGGCTTCCTGCTCACCTCGGAGCGGTTGCCTCTGAGCCAGTGGTACGTCCTAGATGGAGTCAGCGGAACCCATCCGCTCCGGTCGGCGGCCTACGAGGCGCGCCGTGCACCGTCGCTTAGGCACGCGGTGGTCGCACTCGACATGGCACTGCAGACCGACCGGGTATCGATCGACGAGTTGGTCGAGCACGCCGGCGCGCTGAACGGTTGGTACGGAGTCGAACAGCTCCGCCAGGCCATCGGGCTGGCCGACGAAAATAGCTGGTCCCCGATGGAGTCGGAGATGCGCCTGCACTGGCAGCTCGACCTCGGACTGCCGCATCCACTCTGCAACCACCCGATCTTCGATCTCGCCGGAAACCACATCGGCACTCCAGATCTGCTCGATGTCGAGGCCGGCGTCGTCGGTGAGTACGACGGGGGTCTCCATCTCGCCGGCGAGCGCCGGGCCAGCGACATCCAGCGGGAGAGCCTCTTCCGCAGGGCCGGGCTCGAGTACGTCACCATGACATCGGTCGACCGGCGTGACCCGACTCAATTCCTGCGGCGTACGAAGGAAGCGCGAGAGCGAGCACTGCGCCTCGGGTCGGAGCGTCGCTGGACGGTCGATCCACCGGGGTGGTGGACGCCCACGGTCACGGTCGAGCAACGCCGATCACTGACCGCCTCCGAACGAGCGCGCTTCCTGAAGCACCGAGCCGCCTGAGGCCGAACCAGTGGGATACGACGGGACGTTCTTGTCGCACTACCCCGGGGTAACCGACAAGAAAGTCCCGTCGTACCCACGAAAACCCGAAGGGCCGCCCTCACGTGGGAGGGCGGCCCTTCGTTTGGAACCAGACGTCAGCCGAGGATCAGCGACTTGCGCAGGTCCTTGTTGAGCTGGGAGATCACGTCGAGCGGGATCTCCTTGGGGCAGGCAGAGGCGCACTCACCGATGTTGGTGCAGCCACCGAAGCCCTCGGCGTCGTGCTGGCCGACCATGGACTGCACGCGGGAGTAGCGCTCCGGCTGGCCCTGCGGCAGCTCACCGAGGTGGGTGATCTTCGCGCCGAGGAACAGCGAGGCGGAGCCGTTGGGGCAGGCGGCGACGCAGGCACCGCAGCCGATGCAGGTGGCCGTGTTGAACGCCCGCATGGCCTTGTCGCGCGGGGCCGGGACCGAGTTGGCCTCGGGGGCCGAGCCGGTGTTGGCCGAGATGTAGCCGCCGTTCTGGATGATGCGGTCGAACGCGGAGCGGTCGACGATCAGGTCCTTGACGATCGGGAACGACGCGGCGCGCCACGGCTCGATGGTGATGGTGTCACCGTCGTTGAAGGAGCGCATGTGCAGCTGGCAGGTCGTGGTGACCTCCGGGCCGTGCGCCTCGCCGTTGATCATCAGCGAACACATGCCGCAGATGCCCTCGCGACAGTCGGAGTCGAACGCGACCGGCTCTTCGTCGTTGTGCAGGAGCTGCTCGTTGAGCAGGTCGAGCATCTCGAGGAAGGACATGTCCTGCGAGACGCCGTCCAGCTCGTACGTCTTGAGCGCACCCTTGTCGGACGCGTTGGCCTGCCGCCAGATCTTGAGCGTGAGCTTCATTACTTGTACGACCTCTGCTTCATCTCGATGGCGGTGTAGATCAGGTCCTCCTTGTGGAGGATCGGGGCGCCGTCCTCGCCACCGAACTCCCAGGCCGCGACGTAGGCGAACTCGTCGTCGTGACGCAGCGCCTCGCCGTCCTCGGTCTGCGACTCGGCGCGGAAGTGGCCGCCGCAGGACTCGCGCCGGTTGAGCGCGTCGATGCACATGAGCTCACCGAGCTCGATGAAGTCGGCGACACGGCCGGCCTTCTCGAGGTCCTGGTTGAGGGAGTCGGCCGAGCCGAGGACCTTGACGTTGGTCCAGAACTCCTTCTTGAGCTCGCGGATCAGCCCGATGGCCTTCTTGAGGCCCTCCTCGGTCCGCTCCATGCCGCAGTACTCCCACATGATCAGGCCGAGCTCCTTGTGGATCGACTCGACCGAGCGGGTGCCGTTGATCGACATGAACTTGTCGATCCGCTCCTGGACCGACTGCTTCGCCTCGACGACCGCCGGGTGGTCCTCGGAGATGGGGTCGAACGGCCCGTCGGCGAGGTACTCGCGGATGGTGTTCGGGAGCACGAAGTAGCCGTCGGCCAGCCCCTGCATCAGCGCCGAGGCACCGAGGCGGTTCGCGCCGTGGTCGGAGAAGTTGGCCTCACCGGTGCAGTAGAGACCCTCGATGTTGGTCGAGAGCTCGTAGTCGACCCAGAGGCCGCCCATGACGTAGTGGACGGCGGGGTAGATGCGCATCGGCAGCTCGTAGGGGTTCTCACCCGTGATCCGCTCGTACATGTCGAGGAGGTTGTCGTACTTCTCCTCGATCGCGGCCTTGCCGAGGCGCTCGATCGCGGCACCCAGGTCGAGGTAGACGCCGCGGCGGAACTTCTTCACCGTGCCGTCGGGCTGGGTCTCGTCGACCTCCGGACCGACGCCGCGGCCCTCGTCGCACATGTACTTCGCGGCGCGCGAGGCGATGTCGCGGGGGACCAGGTTTCCGAAGGCGGGGTAGATCCGCTCCAGGAAGTAGTCGCGGTCCTCCTCGGGGATCTCGCGCGGGTCCTTGGCGCAGTCCTCGGCGTTCTTCGGCACCCAGATGCGACCGTCGTTACGCAGCGACTCCGACATCAGGGTCAGCTTCGACTGGTGGGCGCCGGTCACCGGGATGCAGGTCGGGTGGATCTGCGTGTAGCAGGGGTTGGCCATGAAGGCGCCCTTGCGGTGGGCGCGCCAGGTCGCAGTGACGTTGCAGCCCATCGCGTTGGTCGAGAGGAAGAAGACGTTGCCGTAGCCGCCGGAGGCCAGCACGACCACGTCGGCGAAGTAGGTCTCGATCTCGCCGGTGACGAGGTCGCGCACGATGATCCCGCGGGCCCGGCCCTCGACGACGATGAGCTCCAGCATCTCGTGCCGCGAGTAGCACTTGACCGTCCCGGCCGCGACCTGGCGCTCGAGCGCCTGGTAGGCGCCGATCAGCAGCTGCTGCCCGGTCTGGCCGCGGGCGTAGAACGTCCGTGACACCTGGACGCCGCCGAAGGAGCGGTTGTCGAGCAGGCCGCCGTACTCGCGGGCGAACGGGACGCCCTGCGCCACGCACTGGTCGATGATGTTCACGCTGACCTGGGCCAGCCGGTAGACGTTCGACTCGCGGGAGCGGTAGTCGCCGCCCTTCACCGTGTCGTAGAAGAGCCGGTAGATCGAGTCACCGTCGCCCTTGTAGTTCTTGGCGGCGTTGATGCCGCCCTGGGCCGCGATGGAGTGGGCGCGCCGCGGCGAGTCCTGGTAGCAGAAGGACTTCACGACATAGCCGGCCTCGCCGAGGGTGGCTGCGGCCGAGGCGCCGGCGAGACCGGTGCCGACGACGATCACCGAGAGCCGGCGGCGGTTGGCGGGGTTCGCGATCCGGGCCTCGAACTGCCGGGTGCCCCAGCGCTCCTCCAGCGGACCGTCCGGCGCCTTGGTGTCGGCGATCGGGTCGCCGTCGACGTAGTAGCCGGCCGCGTCGTCGTACTGCTCGTCGCCGAGCACCGAGTGTGAGGCGTCGAAAGTGGTGGTGGTGTCGGGCATGTCGGTCATCTGGGACTACCTCACTTCTCGATGACGCCGGCGAGGACGAAGATCGGCACCAGCGAAAAGCCGCCGGCGACGAGCACGGCCAGCCCGTAGCCGATCAGGTTGGCGTTGCGCCGGGCCCGCTCGTTGTTGGTCAGGCCGAGGGTCTGGGCAGCGCTCCACACGCCGTGTCGCAGGTGCAGGGCCAGCGCGACCATGGCCGCGAGGTAGATGAGCGTCATCCACCACAGGTCGAAGGTGTCGACCAGCAGGTTGTAGGGATCGTCGGTCTCGCCGCCCTGCGGGTTGACCTTGCCGATGGTGAAGTTGAGCAGGTGCCAGACGACGAAGACCAGGATGGCCACGCCGCCCCACCGCATCCAGTGCGACGAGAACGTGGAGCTGTTGTTCTTCTTCACGACGTACTTGACGGTGCGCGCCCGCCTGGCCCGGCGCCACAGGGCGTACGCGCAGGCCACGTGCACGACCAGGGCCACGATCAGGCCGACCCGCAGGATCCAGAGGAAGCCCTGGTGGGGGAGCAGCGGCTCACCGAGCACACGCAGGTGGTGGGCGTAGTCGTTGAACGCGTCATGGCCGGCGAAGGCCTTGAGGTTGCCGTACATGTGCCCGAGCACGAAGCCGATGAAGGCGATGCCGCTGACCGCCATCAGCATCTTCAAGGCGATCGTGTTGCGCGCGGCGCGCGATCCCTTGATCAGCGTCTGTTGCTGGATGGGATGCTGCCTGTGAGGTCGGGGCCCGGTCGCTTGTGCCACAGAGGGCCACGCTACCGCTGCTGGCGGGTCCGGGACGCCACGAGCGGTGTGAGATAAATCAGCCGAGCGCTCCGGCCAGCTCACGGCGGTTGCCGATGCCGAGCTTGCTGTAGACCCGGCCGAGGTGGTTCTCGACGGTCTTGGGAGAGACGAACAGCTCCTGGGCGATGTCGCGGTTGCTGCGGCCGGAGATCGCGAGCGAGGCGACGCGGCGCTCGCTCGCGGTGAGCGAGCCGGCCCCGAGCGCGACCGCGCGGCGCGGGCGGTCTCCGATCGCGGCCAGCGCCTCGGCGATCCGGTTCTCCACGGCGGGGGCACCGCAGGCGGCGACGATGTCGGCGGCGTACGTCAGTCCCTCCCGGGCGTCGGTACGCCGACCGAGGGCTCGCCAGGTCTCGGCCTGGTCGACCAGGGACTTGGCGAGCTCCAGCCGGTCGTGGGACTGCTCGAGCACCTCGATCGCCGCGGCGAGCTGCTCGGCACGCGCCTCGGCGTCCCGCTCGAAGCGGGCGGCCACGCGCAGCGCCGCCCCGAGGTCGGTGGGCGCCCCCCAGCGGCGGGTGAGGGCGACGTGGTCGACCAGCGCCTCCTGCGCCCTCTCCTCCTCGCCGATGCGCGAGTAGGCGATCGCCGCCGGCAGCCGCCAGGCCAGCGAGGCCGGGTCGACACCGGCGTCGTCCAGCTCGCGGCGCAGGGTCTCGAGGTGCCGCAGCGCGCCGTGCGGGTCGTCGTCGGCCAGGGCGACCCGCGACCTGACCTCGTAGAGCCAGATCGTCGGCACCACCCTGATGCCGCCGCGGGTGGCGTCGAACTCCGCGAGCAGCGCCCTCGCGGCCCCGAGGTCGCGCCGCTCCATCGCGGTGAAGCAGGCGAAGTTGGTGGCGGTGGCGCGCAGCGACACCACCTCGGGCCCGGGCGGCTCGTGGCTGATCGCGGCCAGGATCGACTCCGCGTCCGTCTCGGTGGTGGTGACGTCACCGGTGCGCCAGGAGAGGAGCATGTCGGCGTTGATGACCATGGCGTAGTCGACCGGCGAGCCCCCGCGGCTCACCCGGAGCCGGGCCCGGCTCACCTCGGCGCGGCCCTCCTCGGTGCCCTCGGCGGTGATGAGCGACATCATCGCCAGCACCCAGCTCACCAGGCCCTCCCCACGGGCGGCGTCGTCGAAGAGCGCACCGTCGGCCAGCGCGCGCCGCGAGAAGTCGGCCACCTCCAGGTAGGGATCGCTGTGGTAGCGCCCGCGCTGGCCGAGGAGCGCCAGCAGCGTCCGTTGCTCGGGCGTGTCGCCGGACAGGTCGGCGAACTGGTGGAGGTGCTCGGCCGCGACCCGGCGCTGCGCGGGCACGAACGAGCGGAGCACGCCAAGCCGCGCCTCCAG
>JALZDD010000777.1 GCA_030862715.1 Actinomycetota bacterium
CGAGATCCGGTCGCTGACCTGCGAGAACGATAGGGAGGGCCTGATCGTCCGCGCCCTCCTCGACGACCGCGAGGGCAAGCCCGCCCAGCACATCCACCTCCGCGTCGAGGGCACCTCCCAGCTGCGCCTGGGCGGGGGCCGGCTCCGCGGCCACATCGCGTTGAGCGGGGCGGGGACCGTCGACGTACGGCTGGGCATCTCGACCGTCAGTGACGAGCAGGCGGCGGCCAACCTCGAGGCCGCCGGGAGCTTCGACGAGATGGTCGCGGCAGCCCGTGCCGCGTGGGAGCAGGTGCTGGCGACCGTCGAGATCGAGGGGGCGAGCGAGGACCAGCTGGTCTCGATCCGGTCCGGGCTCTACCGGCTCTTCCTCTACCCCAACCGCTACAGCGAGGGGCCCGCGGACGCGCACACCTCGCCGTACGACCTGACCACGGTCAGGCACGCGCCGATGACGGTCACCCACGGCTTCTGGGACACCTACCGCACCGCCTGGCCGCTGCTGGCGCTGCTCGACCCGGTCGGCGCCGGCGAGCTGGCGGAGGGCTTCGTCGAGCACTTCCGCGACCGCGGCTGGACGCCGCGCTGGAGCGCCCCGGCCGCCGAGGACTGCATGACCGGAACGACCTTCGACACGGTCCTCGCCGACCTGGCGCTGCGGGGCGTCCCCGGGATCGACCTGGAGACCGCGTACGCCTCGGCGCTGAAGAACGCGACCGTGCCGGCCGAGGACGTACGCGTCGGTCGCAAGGGGCTGCGGCGCGCGATCTTCCGCGGGTACGTCGACACCGAGACCCACGAAGGCATGTCCTGGACGCTCGACAACGCGATCAACGACTGGTCTATCTCCCGGCTTGCTCGGATAGTCGGGGACGAAACGGTCGGTCTACTGGCTGGTAACCGACCGGTTGATCCCCGACTATCCGGCGCCGCGGAGGATCTGGTGGCCGAAGAGGAGTATTTCTCGAGGCGGGCACTTGGGTATCGGAATGTGTTCGACACCTCCCGGGGGTTCTTCATCGGGCGGACCCGGGGCGGCCGATGGCGCGAGGCCTTCGACCCCGACGAGTGGGGAAACGACTACACCGAGACCAACGCCTGGGGGACCGCGTTCACCGCGCCCCACGATGGCGCCGGGCTGGCAGCGCTCCACGGCGGCGAGGACGCGCTCGGTGCCAAGCTGGACGAGCTCTTCGCGCGTCCCGAGACGGGCGCGGCGTCACTGTCGGGTCACTACGGGTTCGCGATCCACGAGATGACCGAGGCCCGGGACGTACGCATGGGGATGCTCGGCCTCTCCAACCAGCCGGCCCACCACATCCCGTTCATGTACATGTTCGCCGGGCGCCACGACGACGCTCACCGGATCGTCCGCGAGTGCCTCGCTCGCCTCTTCGTCGGGTCCGATCTCGGCCAGGGGTATCCCGGCGACGAGGACAACGGCGAGATGTCGGCCTGGTACGTCTTCGCCACGATCGGCCTCTACCCGCTGGTCCCCGGCTCGGCCTCCTACGTGATCGTGCCGCCGTCGGTGCGGCGGACCGTGCTGCGGCCGCGCGACGGCAAGGAGATCGTGATCGAGGCGGTCGGGAGCGGTGGCTACATCCGCTCGGTGACCCTCGACGGCATGCCCTGGGACGAGATCTCGATCCCGCACGCACGCCTGGTCGACGGCGCGCACCTGGTCATCGAGCTCTCCGAGCGGCCGTGCGGCTGGGCCCAGAGCTCCCGGCCGCCGTCGGCCTCTCGGATCGCGCCCGGGCTGCCGGTGACGGACACGACCGTCGTGGTCCCCGGCTCGCTGACCGACGACACCGGCGAGACCGTGATCGCGCTGAGCGCGGGGGAGCAGGTGGAGGTCCCGCTCGTCGGCGAGCGGCGGCTCTCCCTCTACACCGTGACCTCCGCCGAGCCGGGCGCCCTGGCTTGGGCGCTGGACTACCTCGACGCCGGTGGCGCCACGGTGGCCCGCGAGGAGCGGGCTGCTGAGACGTACGTCTGGGCTGGTCAGACCAGGGTTTTCCGGGTCAGGCGCGGAGACTCGGTCGTGGCCGGCGCCGTACGGTTCACCGCGTTGTCCGACTGCGTGCTCACGCAGCTGGAGCTCATCGAAGACGACCTCGAGAACAGACAGGACGAGCACTGATGCACGACGACGTACACCTCACCGAAGGCCGCGTGAGCCGAGTCCTCAAGGAGCGCCTGTGGCCGGCGGTCCACACCACCGCGGCGCCCCTGAGCGTCGAGTGGCACGAGCTGCCGGGGGAGCCGATCGCTCCCGCGGAAGGGCTGGCACTGGCGTACGAGAAGGTGGAGGTCGGCACCGACTGGGGTCCCGCCTGGGGGACGACCTGGTTCCGGATCACCGGGACGGTGCCCGCGGAATGGGCCGGCAAGCGGGTGGAGCTGGTCTGCGACCTCGGCTTCGACGTCAACATGCCCGGCTTCCAGTGCGAGGGGCTGGTCTACACACCCGCCGGCGAGCCGGTCAAGAGCCTCAACCCGCGCAACCAGTGGGTGCTGGTGGCCGAGGAGGCGACCGGCGGCGAGGAGATCGAGCTCTTCCTGGAGGCCGCGGCCAACCCGGTGCTGCTCGACTACCACCCCTTCCTGCCGACCCAGGAAGGCGACATCCAGACCTCGTCGCCCAAGAAGCTCTACACGACGCGGCGGATCGAGCTGGCCGTCTTCGAGAAGGCCGTCTTCGAGCTCTGCCTCGACCTGGAGACGCTCCACGAGCTGCAGGTCGAGCTGCCCGAGGGACCGCGCAAGTTCCGCATCCTGCAGGCCATCGACGACGCCCTCGACCGGGTCGACCTGCAGCGGATCGCGGAGACGGCGGCTTCGGCCCGGGAAGTGCTGACCGGGGTCCTCGAGGCTACCTCGCACGACTCCGCCCACCAGATCGCCGCGATCGGCCACGCCCACATCGACTCCGCCTGGCTGTGGCCGGTGCGCGAGACGATCCGCAAGGTCGCCCGCACCACCTCCTCGATGACCGAGCTGCTCGGGGAGGACCCCGACTTCCGCTACGGGATGTCGAGCGCCCAGCAGTACGCCTGGCTCAAGGAGCACCGCCCCGAGGTCTACGCCAAGGTGAAGGCAGCGGTCGCCGAGGGCCGGTTCATCCCGCTCGGCGGCATGTGGGTCGAGTCCGACACCACGATGCCGTCGGGGGAGTCGCTGGTGCGGCAGTTCCTCTACGGCCAGCGCTTCTTCGAGACCGAGTTCGGGATCCGCTGCAGTGGCGTCTGGCTGCCGGACTCCTTCGGCTATTCGCCGGCCCTGCCACAGCTGATGAAGCGGGCAGGCTTCGAGTGGTTCTTCACCCAGAAGATCTCCTGGAACCAGGTCAACAAGTTCCCCCACCACACCTTCGAGTGGGAGGGCATCGACGGATCCCGCATCCTGAGCCACTTCCCGCCGATGGACACCTACAACTCGAGGCTCTCCGGAGAGGAGGTCGCCAAGGCCTCCCGCCAGTTCCGCGAGAACCGGCTCGCCACCGGGTCGATCGCTCCGGTCGGCTGGGGCGACGGCGGTGGCGGCACCACCCGCGAGATGGCCGGCAAGGCCCGCCGGCTCCGTGATCTGGAGGGTTCCGCCCAGGTGTCGTGGCGCCATCCCGACGACTTCTTCGCCGAGGCTCGTGAGGAGCTGGCCGAGCCGCCGGTGTGGGTCGGTGAGCTCTACCTCGAGCTCCACCGCGCCACCCTCACCTCCCAGCACCTGACCAAGCAGGGCAACCGGCGCTGCGAGCACCTGCTCGTCGAGGCCGAGCTGTGGTCGGCCACCGCCGCTCTGCGTGGCCTGGCGGACTACCCCTACGACGAGCTGGACGCGTTGTGGCAGCAGATCCTGCTGCAGCAGTTCCACGACATCCTGCCCGGGACCTCGATCGCCTGGGTTCACCGCGAGGCGGCCGCGCAGTACGCCCGGGTCGCCGAGGCCGCCACGGCCCTCGTCGACCGGGCGCTCAAGGCGCTCGCCGGCGAGGGCAGGGTCGCGCTGCGCGCCGACGGGCGCTCGGGTGCGGTCACCGCGGCCGAGCCCGTGGCGGCGGTCTCCGTGGTCGAACAGGACGGGACGTACGTCTTGGACAACGGCCTCGTCCGGGTCACGGTCTCCGCCGATGGCCTGATCACCTCGGCGCTCGACCTGGCGACCGGGCGCGACGCGATCCCAGCCGGAGCCGAGGCCAACCTGCTGCAGCTCCACCAGGACTTCCCGAACATGTGGGACGCCTGGGACGTGGACCGGTTCTACCGCAACCGGGTCACCGACCTGCGCGAGGTCATCTCGACCTCGGTGACGCCCGATGGGCTGATCATCGAGCGGCCCATCTCCGCCGACTCCTCGACCACGCAGGTGCTGTCGCTCGCTCCCGGCTCGCGGGTGCTGGACATCTCGCAGAGCACCGAGTGGCACGAGACCGAGAAGTTCCTCAAGGTCGCCTTCCCGCTCGACGTCAAGGCAGAGCAGACGCTCGCCGAGACCCAGTTCGGCTACCACCGCCGCCCGACCCACA
>JALZDD010000792.1 GCA_030862715.1 Actinomycetota bacterium
GGGGCGGCGACGGCCAGCCCTCCTGCGACAACCATGACCACCGCGATGGGGGCCAGGTATTGGGTGGGTCGTCTAAGCCTCATGTTCGCAAGCCTTCCGAGTCGGCCGCCGTGGGGTGGCACGGGCAGGACCTCTCAACTTTAGTAAAAGTCGTACACGGGAGGCATGGAATATGAATAAATTGTTCACCTCTGCGGGATCTCGGAAGGAGACACGTGCGCGGTAGACGATTGGGGGTCATCACGTCGGGTGTCGTGTTCGCGGCGATCTCGCTCGGCGGGTGCGGAGGTTCCTCGGACGACGCGCACGGCGGGCACTCGCCCAGCCCGGAGTCGGCCGCTCAGTCGGCCCCCGTGGTCCAGGGCGGGGCGCCGGGTGAGGCCGCGGCGACGATCTCGCCCTCGGCCGCTGCCACGGACCCGTGGACTCAAACCGATGCCGACTTCGTGACGATGATGATCCCGCACCACGCCCAGGCGCTGGAGATGACCCGGCTGGCGCGCGAGCACGGCGTCCACCCCGAGGTCGTGTCCTTGGCCAAGCGCATCGAGTCGGCCCAGGGCCCCGAGATCGTGGCGATGAGCGGATGGCTCAACACCCGTGGGCTACGGGTGCCGCGCGCCTCGGACCCCGCGCACACCATGGCCGGCATGCTCACCCCGGCTCAGATGAGCGAACTCGGCAAGGCCCGCGGGGAGGAGTTCGACCGGCTCTTCCTGACCGGGATGATCCAGCACCACCAGGGAGCCCTGGACATGGCCGAGCCGATGGCATCCAAGGGTAGCGACGCGCTGGCGATCGAGATGGCGATGGATGTCGAGGCCACCCAGTCGGTCGAGATCGACATCATGGAGAAGCTCCTCGAAGAGCTGTGAGAACCGGTACGTTTCGGCGGGTGCCCCTCGCCCCCGCCCGTCGTCGACGCGTGCTCATCGGCTCCGCCGTCGTCGTCTGTCTCGCCCTCGTCGCGACCGCGCTGGTCTACACCGGCGTCGTGATGCCCACCCGCCTGTTCGCGGCCAAGTACGACGTACGCGGCATCGACGTCTCCCACCACAACGGCACCGTCGACTGGCCGCGGGTCGCCGAGCAGGACATCGACTTCGCCTGGATCAAGGCGACCGAGGGCTCCTCGCACGTCGACTCTCGCTTCGCCGCCAACTGGGCCGAGTCGCAGCGGGCCGGGATCGCGACGGGCGCCTACCACTTCATGAGCTTCGAGAGCCCGGGCGCCGACCAGGCGCACAACATGATCGCCACGGTGCCCCGCGTGGCCGGCACGCTCGCCCCGGTCGTCGACCTCGAGCCTTACGGCTCCTTCAAGGGAAACCTGCCGCCCGCCACCGAGGTCCGCGCCATCCTCGACCCGCTGCTCTCCACGCTCGAGGAGCACTACGGCATCGCGCCGGTCATCTACACCACCCCGTCGGCCTACCGCGCCTATCTGGTCGACCTCTACCCCGACAACCCCATCTGGTTCCGCTCCGTCGCCTGGCCGCCCCGAGTCCCCGACGGACGCGACTGGACCGTCTGGCAGTACTCCAACCGCGACCGGCTCGACGGCGTGGGCAGCGAGGACGAGGCGTACGTCGACATGAACGTGCTCTCGGACGACGTCTCGCTCGAATCGCTGGTCATTCGCTGAAATCGCCGAGTCGGCGCATCTCGCCCGTTTAGATCGCTTCGCTTCGCGAAGCACGGGGCAAGATGCGCCGACTCGGCTTTGAATCAGTGGCCGTGACCGTGGCCGTGACCGCCCGCGGGTGCCTCGTCCTCTTCCGGCTTGTCGACGACCAGTGTCTCGGTCGTGAGCAGCATGCCCGCGATCGAGGTGGCGTTGATCAGCGCGGAGCGGGTGACCTTGACCGGGTCGATGACGCCCTGGGCAACCAGGTCGCCGTATTCACCCGTGGCAGCGTTGAAGCCCTGCCCGACACCGAGGTCGCGGACCTTGGTGGTGATGACGTAGCCGTTGTCGCCACCGTTCTCGGCGATCCAGCGCAGCGGCTCGTCGGCGGCCTTGCGGACGACGCGTACGCCGACCGCCTCGTCGCCCTCGAGGCCGAGGTCCTTCTCCAGAACGGAGACGGCGTGGATCAGCGCGGAGCCACCGCCGGCGACGATGCCCTCTTCGATGGCGGCGCGGGTCGCGGAGACAGCGTCCTCGATGCGGTGCTTCTTCTCCTTGAGCTCCACCTCGGTGTGAGCGCCGACCTTGATCACGCAGACGCCACCGGCGAGCTTGGCGAGGCGCTCCTGGAGCTTCTCGCGGTCCCAGTCGGAGTCGGTCCGCTCGATCTCGGACTTGATCTCGTTGACGCGACCCTCGACCGCGGCAGCGTCGCCGCCGCCTTCGACGATCGTGGTGTTGTCCTTCGTGACCGTGATCCGGCGAGCGGTGCCGAGCACCTCGAGGCCGACCTGGTCGAGCTTGAGGCCGACCTCCTCGGCGACGACCTGCGCGCCGGTGAGGATCGCGATGTCCTGCAGCATGGCCTTGCGGCGGTCACCGAACGCGGGCGCCTTGACGGCGGTCGCGTTGAAGGTGCCCTTGATCTTGTTCACGACCAGGGTCGAGAGGGCTTCGCCCTCGACGTCCTCGGCGATGATGAACAGCGGCTTGCCGGCGGCGATGACCTTCTCCAGCAGCGGCAGGAGCTCCTGGATGGAGCTGATCTTGCCCTGGACGAGCAGGATCAGCGGGTCGTCGATGACGGCCTCCATCCGCTCCTGGTCGGTCACGAAGTACTGAGAGATGTAGCCCTTGTCGAACTGCATACCCTCGGTGAACTCGAGCTCGGTGCCGGTGGTGTTGGACTCCTCGACGGTGATGACACCGTCCTTGCCCACCTTGGCGAAGGCCTCGGCGAGGATCTCGCCGATCTTCGCGTCGCGGGAGGAGATGGTGGCGACCGAGGCCATGTCGGACTCGTCGACGACCTCACGGGCGGCGGCACGCAGGGCGTCGCCGACGGCGGCCGCAGCGGCGTCCATACCGCGCTTGAGGCTCATCGGGTTCGCGCCGGCGGCAACCGCGCGCAGACCCTCGTGGACCATCGCCTGGGCGAGGACGGTCGCGGTGGTCGTACCGTCACCAGCGATGTCGTTGGTCTTGGTCGCAACCTCCTTGGTGAGCTGAGCACCAAGGTTCTCGAACGGGTCGTCCAGCTCGATCTCACGCGCGACGGTGACACCGTCGTTCGTGATGGTCGGAGCGCCCCACTTCTTGTCGAGGACGACGTAGCGGCCCTTGGGGCCCAGCGTCACCTTGACGGCGTTGGCGAGTGCGTCGACGCCACGCTCGAGGGCGCGGCGGGCGTTCTCGTCGAACTCCAGGATCTTCGGCATTAGTATTTACTCCCTAGTACGCAGAACGCGGCCGGGGCCCCAGGACTTATAAACCCCGTCGGCCCGGCCGCGTTGATGCGAGACGGATGACGTCAGGCGATGACCGCGAGGATGTCGCGAGCCGAGAGGATGAGGTACTCCTCGCCGGCGTACTTCACCTCGGTGCCGCCGTACTTGCTGTAGATGACCTTGTCGCCCACGGCGACGTCGAGCGGGACGCGGTTGCCCTTGTCGTCGATGCGACCCGGGCCGAGCGCCAGGACCTCGCCCTCCTGGGGCTTCTCCTTGGCGGTGTCCGGGATGACCAGACCGGAGGCGGTGGTCTGCTCGGCCTCGACGGCCTTGACGACGATCCGGTCCTCAAGAGGCTTGATGTTGACCGACACTGTGTCGACCTCCCCATTTCTTTTCTACGGAGTCAGACTTCGGTGGGTGTTGCTACGTCTGTGCTTGCGATCTGCCACGTACGCCGTCGCGGGGGTCGCACCCGGCTCGCAAGCGCTGGCACACTCAGGGGGAGAGTGCCA
>JALZDD010000808.1 GCA_030862715.1 Actinomycetota bacterium
GCGTTGCCGAAGGCCTGGTCGTCGCCGCTCTGGTCGCCCAGCGCGCGGGCCTCACCGATGCGGCGTACGGCGGAGCGCTTGTAGATGATCGCGTTGGTGATCACGTCGGCGCCGGACGCGTCGGGCAGCTCGGCCGAGGACGGGTTGGCCGTCCAGACCTTGCGCCCGGCGGCCGCGTTGAGCGCGGCGACCAGCGAGTTGGTCGCCTCGTCCGGGGTCTCGCCCAGGCGGGCGGAGTTCTCGATCTCCATCAGGCCGACGACGTCGGCATCGAGCGCGTTGATCGCGGAGACGATCTTCGACTGCTGGCGGCCGAAGTCGGCCGGGTCCCAGGCACCGCGCTGGTCGCAACCGCCGCTGACGTTGTTGCCGTCGCCGGCACGGTCCTTGAAGGCGGTGCAGCCACCGTCACCGACGTTGTCGTCGTTGGCGTCGCCGAGCGTGGTGAAGTAGTTGAGCACGTTGAAAGAGGCGATCTTCACGTCGGCGTGACGGCCGATCTTGCGCTCGTCGGGGGCGTCGGTGCGTACGTCTTCGAAGTCCGCCGGCCACGACGCCGGGTCGGCGGTGGCGACCTGGGTCGGCTGGAGGCGGTAGGTCGGCGCCGAGGGCGAGCCGCCCTGGGAGAGGATCACCGGGCCGCGGAAGTCGACGGAGGCGCCGACGACGACCGGCGAAGTGTTGGAGACGTAGGGGATCGTCCGGCTCGTCGGCGGGCGCAGCGTGGTCGAGGAGCCGTCGTCGAGCACGATCCCGCGAGCCGCGTTGTCTGCCTCGACGGCCTCGGCCTCGGCCGACCCGGGACGGGCCACCTCGGTCGGTTGGAGCAACGGACGGTCACCCTGGGCGAGACCGAGCTCGCCGAAGTTCTCGACGCCGTAGGTGTTGCTCACCGTGACCTCGCCCTGGGGAGCGAAGAGCATGCCCTCCAGCGACTCCTTCTGCGCGGCGGTCGCCGGCCACTGCGACACGACCGGGTCGATCGACCCGGTGCCGTCGGTGACGATGTCGGCGGCCGTCGGCACCGAGATCTCGGTCAGCCCGGCGTACTCGGTCACCTCACCGGTCACCGTCACCGCGTCGCCCGGCTTGACCGTGACGGCACCCGCCGAGCGGGGCTGGTAGACGAAGACCGCGTCGGAGGCGTCGTGGGACCCGAGGTCGAGCGGCCCGCCCGTGCCAGGGGTCTGGAGGTAGAAGCCGAAGAAGCCGCCCGAGGGGTAGGCCGCGGTGACGATGCCGCTGGTCGTGACGGTCTGTCCGACGAGCGGGCTGGCGGTGCCGGTGCCTTGGATGTCGGCGATGGTGACGGCCTCGGCCGTCGTGGCGGCGCGCGCGGTCGGGATGGCGACCGCTCCGATGCCGGCGACGGCGGCCGTCAGGCCGACCACCGAACCGAGCACCTGACGTGCTGAGAACATGGATGACTCCCCGCATGGAAGTAGAAGGCGATGGGCGGTCTGCCCGATTCAGCACCGACCGAAACCACGCGACCATAACGCGGCGTACGCCCTCGCGGCGGAGATCTTGGATGAACGTCCGGTAACGGAGTTACAACTACCCGAAATTGGATATCTACGAGGAGCGGAGGGCGGCGCGCTGCTTCCACACGCCGTGAAAAAATTGTGCGCCCGACCACATCGTCAACGCGACCGCGACCGCGAGACAGACCTGGAAGGCGTAGAAGAGCAGTGAGTAGACCAGGGCGTCACCGAAGGCGCCGCCGTGGGCCGAACCGTGCGGGAGCGGCAGCAGCAGGCCGCCGAGGGCGACCGCCTGCACCGTGGTCTTGATCTTGCCGAGCTGGTCGGCGGCGATCACGATCCTCTTGAGCACCGAGAGACGCAGCAGCGTGACACTCCACTCCCGCAGCAGCACGATGATGGTCACCCACCACCAGATGTCGCCGACGATCGAGAGGCCGATGAAGGCCATCCCGGTGACCGCCTTGTCGGCGATCGGGTCGGCGATCTTGCCGAAGTCGGTGATCAGGTTGTGCTTGCGGGCCAGGTCGCCGTCGATCTTGTCGGTGATCATCGCCAGCGCGAAGATCACGAAGGAGACCCAGCGCAGGGTCGGGTTGTCGCCGCCGTCGGCCAGCAGGGCCCACGCGAAGAACGGCACCGCGAGGATCCGCAGCGTGGTCAGCGCGTTGGGTACGTTCCAGTTGCTCGTCTTCACGGCAGTGGCGTCATCGTTCGGCTGGGCGTTCACGCAGCCACCTCCGTAGCGCAAGCGCCAGAATACGGACGCGGCTGCGTGATGACTTCGTGGTTCGCTCGCTGGCGCTCGTTCACGGGCTGCACCTTAACCGTTCACCGACGCGACCAGGTCAACGCCTTCGGAGGCGATGACGGTCGCGCTCACGAGATCACCCGGACGTACGCCCTCGACGTCGCCTTCGAGCGACGTCATCCCGTCGACCTCAGGCCCCTGGTGGGCGGCCCGGCCCAGCACCTCACCGTCGGAGATCTCCTCGACGAGCACGATGACCTGCTCCCCGATCCGCTCCTCGGCCCGCTGGGCGGTGAGCTCCTCGACGAGCTCGTTGACGTGCTCGACGCGGGCGCGGATCTCGTCGGCGTCCAGCTTGAGCGACTCGTCGAAGCCGGCGGCCTCGGTGCCCTCCTCGTCGGAGTAGCCGAAGACGCCGGTGACGTCCATGCGCGCGGCGACCAGGAAGTCGGTGAGGATCTCGAGGTCCTCCTCGGTCTCACCGGGGAAGCCGACGATGACGTTGGACCGTACCCCGGCCTCGGGTGCGTAGCCGCGGATCTGCTCGAGCAGGCCCAGGAAGCTCTCCGGGTCGCCGAACCGCTTCATCCGCCGCAGGACGGCGTTGGAGGCGTGCTGGAAGCTCAGGTCGAAGTAGGGCGTCACGCCCGGCGTGGTGGCGATGACCTTCAGCAGGTCGGGCCGGGTCTCGGCGGGCTGCAGGTAGGAGACGCGTACGCGCTCGATGCCGTCGATGGCGGCCAGCTCCGGCAGGAGCGTCTCGAGCAGCCGGATGTCGCCGAGGTCCTTGCCATAGGAGGTGGAGTTCTCCGAGACCAGGAAGAGCTCCTTGACGCCCTGCTGGGCCAGCCACTGGCCCTCGTGGAGGACATCCGAGGGACGCCGCGAGACGAACGAGCCGCGGAACTGCGGGATCGCGCAGAAGGTGCAGCGCCGGTCGCAGCCGCTGGCGAGCTTCAGCGGCGCCCACGGGGCGTCGTCGAGCCGCGTACGTCCCGCGAAACCGGGCACCTGGTCGACCGCGGCCATGCCGGGGACCGAGATGGCGGAGGCGTCGCGCTCGACCGGGGAGATCGGGAGCAGCAGACGCCGGTCCTGGGGCGTGTGCGGGTGGTGGGTCTCGCCGCTGAGGATGGAGCGCAGCTTGGCGGCGATGTCGGGGTAGTCGTCGAACCCGAGCACGGCGTCGGCCTCGGGGAGCTCGGCGGCCAGGTCCTTGCCGTAGCGCTCGGCCATGCAGCCGACCGCGACGACGGCCTGCGCCTTGCCCGTCTCCTTGAGATCGGCGGCCTCGAGCAGCGTGTCGACCGAGTCCTTCTTCGCCTGCTCGACGAACCCGCAGGTGTTGACGACCACGGTGTCGGCCTCGTCCGGGTCGGCGACCAGCCGGAAGCCTCCAGCCGTCAGCCGGCCGGCGAGCTCCTCGGAGTCCACCTCGTTGCGGGTGCACCCGAGGGTCACCATGGCGACCGACAGGAGTGGCTGGGCGGTCTCGGCGGAGGGTTCGGTGGCTGTGCTCATCACCGTGAAGTATGACGGGCACACGCCCCGGACACCGAACCCTCGCGCCGTGGAGCGGCGATCAGTCGGGCACGGAGCCCGGCTTGACGGAGAGGACCGGGCAGGACGCGCCGAGCAGGATCCGCTGCGCGACGCTGCCCATCAGCAGCTTGCCGACCGGTGTACGCCGCCGCAGACCGACCACGACCAGCTTGGCGTCGAGCTGCTCGGCGGCGTCGAGGACAGCACCGGCGACGTCCGGGTCGATGGACTGCCGGATCTCGTGGGGCCGGCCCGACTCGGTGAGCCGGCGTTCGAGCTCGCCGACCTGCTCGTCGAGGGCGTAGCGGTCATCGACGAGGGCGTCGCCCCGTGATGCGTTGACGACCACGACGCCGCGGTCGCGACGCTCGGCGTCGGCGAGCGCCCAGTCCAGCGCGACCGAGCCGTAGACATCGGGCGCCCACGCCACGACCACCCAGCCACCTGCGGGAGTCTCACTCATCACAACACCTTCTCCTTCTCGTCCTCGACGTCGGCCGACTGCTCGGCCCGTGCCCGGACCCGGGCGATGAACGGCCGGCCCAGGATGAACAGCGCGATCAGCACGTAGATGACCACCGCGAGCGGCTCGCTCAGCAACCCACCGTAGTCACCGCCCGAGATCGTCAGTGCCTCACGCAGCTTGCTCTCCATCAGCGGCCCCAGGATGACGCCCAGGATCAGCGGCAGCACGGGCAGGCCGAAGCGGCGCATCATCAGCCCGAGCAGACCGAAGGCGAGCAGCAGCCCGATGTCGAACGGGTCCAGGTTGGTGGCGTACGCCCCCAGGCAGGCGAAGAACAGGATGCCTGCGTAGAGCTGCGGACGCGGGATCCGCAGCAGTCGGGCCCACAGCGGCGCCAGCGGCAGGTTGAGCACCAGCAGCAGGGTGTTGCCGATCAGGAGGCTGGCCAGCAGCGTCCACACCAGGTCGGCATGGTCGGTCATCAGCTGCGGGCCCGGGGTGATGCCGTAGCCCTGGAGCGCGGAGAGCATCACCGCGGCGGTCGCCGTCACCGGCAGGCCGAGCGCCAGCATCGGCACGAACATTCCGGCCGCCGAGGCGTTGTTGGCCGCCTCCGGCCCGGCGACACCCTCGATCGCGCCGCGGCCGAAGTCGCCGCGCTTGGAGAGCTTCCGCTCGGTCAGGTACGAGAGGAACGTCGGGATCTCGGCGCCGCCGGCCGGAAGGGCACCGAACGGGAACCCGAAGGCGGTGCCGCGCAGCCACGGCTTCCAGGAACGGCCCCAGTCCTCGCGCCCCATCCAGGGCCGGCCGACCGGGACCACGTGCGCCGGGCGGCGGCGCAGGTGAGCGGCCACCCAGAGGGCCTCACCGAGAGCGAAGATGCCGACCGCGACGACCACGATGTCGAGCCGGTCGACGAGCTGGGTCACACCGAAGGTGAGCCGCGGCTGGCCGGTGTTGAGGTCGAGACCGACCAGGCCGATCGTCAGGCCGAGGAACAACGCGGCGAAGCCGCGCAGGGCCGAGGTGCCGAGCACCGTCGTGGTCATGACCAGGGCCAGGACCATCAGCGCGAAGTACGAGGGCGCACCCAGCTCGACGGCCACGTCGGCCAGGGCCGGCGAGAAGAAGGCCACCAGGATGGTGCCGATGGTGCCGGCGACGAACGAGCCGACCGCGGCGGTGGCCAGCGCCTGCGCGCCGCGCCCCGCTCTGGCCATCCGGTTGCCCTCCAGCGCCGTCATCACCGAGGCGGACTCCCCCGGTGTGTTCAGCAGGATCGAGGTGGTGGAGCCGCCGTACATGCCGCCGTAGTAGAGGCCGGCGAACATGATGAACGCGCTGGTCGGCTCGAGCCGGTACGTCACGGGCAGCAGCAGCGCGATGGCCATCGCCGGCCCGATACCGGGCAGCACGCCGACGAAGGTGCCCAGCAGCACGCCGATGGCGGCGTAGAGCAGGTTCATCGGGGTCAGGGCGGACTCGAGTCCACCCATGAGAAGTTCGAAGTTCTCCATCAGTCAGTCCTCACAGGATCCCGTCGAGTACGCCAGGGGTGAGCGGGATGCCCAGACCGACGTAGAAGGCGTACCAGCTGGCGACCGCCAGGACGAGCCCGACGATCACGTCCCGCACGATCGTGCGGCTGCCGAGGGACCAGGCGGCGCCGGCGAACAGCACCGCGCCCGAGATCGCCCAGCCGAGCAGGTTCACGGTGGCGACCGTGAACAGCAGGACCGCGACCAGCTTGAGGACCGTCAGCCAGTCGGCCGACGAGCTCAGGTCGACGTCCTCGCCCTCCTCGGGCTCCGGCTGGGAGCCGCGGGCGGTGGCGACCGCCAGCAGCACGCCGACCAGGACGAGGCCGGCGCCGATGACGTACGGGAAGACGCGGGGGCCGACCGGGTCGGCGAAGCCGACCTCCAGGCCGGTGGCGTCGATGACGGTGTAGATCCCGACGACGACCAGGAACAGAGCCAGGCCGTACTGGGCGACGTCGACCCGCCGAGCGGGGCTCGCGGGCTCGGGCGGTTGGGTTTCGGTTTCGTGGACGCTCACAGCAGATCCAGCTCCTTCAGGGTCGAGGCGACGCGCTGGTCCTGCTCGACCAGCAGGTCGTGAAAGTCGTCGCCGGTGACGAAGGCGTCGGTCCAGCCGTTGTCCTTCAGCGCCTGCTGCCACTGCTTCGAGTCGTGCATCCGGGTGAGCAGGTCGATCAGCTCCTGCCGGCGCTTTTCGCTGATGCCCGGCGGGGCGAGTACGCCGCGCCAGTTGAGGAAGACCAGGTCGATGCCGCTCTCGGTCAGCGTCGGCGCGTCGGCGAAGACGCCGGTGCCCCGCTCGTCGCCCGAGACGGCCAAGACCCGCAGCTCACCGGCCTCGACCTGGCCCTCGAACTCGGCGAGACCGGAGAAGCCGACGTCGATCTTGTGACCCAGCAGCGCGCTGGTGAGCGGGCCACCGCCGTCGTACGGGACGTACTTGACCTTCTTCGGGTCGATGCCGGTGGCCTCGGCCAGCTGCATCGGGAAGAGGTGGTCGGGGCCGCCGGGCGAGGAGCCGCCGCCGACCACGATTGACTCGGGGTCCTCGGCCCAGGCCTTCACCAGGTCGTCGATGGTCTTGAAGGGCGAGTCGGCCGGAACCAGCACGCCCTCCTGCTCCTCGATGAGCTGGGCGATCGGGGTGGCGTCCTGGGGGCGGGCGTCCACGCCGAAGGAGTAGGTGGAGCCGACGACGCCCAGACCGATGGTCATGAGCAGGTTGCCGTTGCCCTCCTCGCTCATCAGGCGGGACATCGCGACGGAGCCGCCGGCGCCCAGGATGTTGGTCACCTGGATGTCGCCGCCGGTCATGTTGTCGCGGTCGAGCACCCCCACGGCCGCGCGGCCGGTCTGGTCATAGCCGCCACCGGGGCTGTTCGGGATCCACATGTCGAGGTCGCGGGACTCCGCGCCCCTGGTCACGCCGCAGGCCGATGCCGCGGCAAGCAGGCAGGTCACGAGCACAACGGCGAGGGCGCGGGTACGGCGTATGCTCGCTGCCCGGCCCCGCTGCGTCGGCAGCGGCGGTCGGGGCGGGGACTGCGATGTCGGCGTCGACAACGGCTGGCCTCCAGACTCAAGGGATGATGAAACGGTCAGTGGCGATGGTCACAGTCCGGGGTGACCGCCGTCACCATTCGGCAACCAAAGGAGGTTGTGTAACTTGTGGTCAC
>JALZDD010000812.1 GCA_030862715.1 Actinomycetota bacterium
CGGCACGTGAGCTACGTCGAGAACGGACGCTCCCGGCCGACGCCGGAGATGATCGTCCGGCTGGCCGAGGTGATGCGGGTGCCCATGGCCGAGCAGAACCGGCTCCTGCTCGCCGGCGGGTTCGCCCCTCGCTATCCGCACCGCGCCACCGACGACGACGCACTTGCGCCGGTGATGGCCGGCCTCCGCAGCCTGTTGGACGCCCATACGCCCTACCCGGCCATGCTCCTCGACGACCACTGGGACATCGTCGACGCCAACGAGCCCGTCGACGGGCTGCTCGCCGGCTGTGACCCCAGCCTGCTCGAGCCTCCGCTGAACGTGATCCGGCTCTGCCTGCATCCGCGAGGACTCGCCCCGCGCATCCGCAACCTTCCGGTCTGGCGAGCGCATCTGCTGCACCAGCTCGGTCGACGCATCACCCACACCGGCGGTGACCCGGCCCTGGTCGCGCTCCGGGACGAGGTCACCGCCTACCCCTCCGGCGACGAGAAGTCCGCCCGGCCGCTGGCCGACCCGGTCGTCCCGCTGGAGATCGACGCGGGCGGCGACTTGCTCCGCTTCTTCAGTGTCGCCAGCCAGATCGAGAGCGCCTCGGACGTCACTCTCAACGGCCTCCACCTGGAGACCTTCGTCCCCGCAGACGACCGGACGCGACGGGTGCTCAGCCCTTGATCAGGCGCATGGTCTGGTGCGAGAGGAGCCTGTTCACCGCGGGCAGCCGGGAGATGGTCCCGACGAGGAGTGCCTCGTACGCATCGGGGTCGGCGACCTGGACGCGCAGGTAGTAGTCGGGCTGGCCGAGCATGCGGCGCATCTCGGTGACCTCGGGGACGGCGACGGCGGCGGTCTCGAAGTCCTCGATGGTCTTGCCGTCGTTGACCGCGATGTCGACGGCCACGATGACCTCGAACCCGCGTCCGCCGCTCTTCGGGTCGATGCTGGCGTGGTAGCCCTTGATCACGCCGTCGCGCTCCAGCCTCTGCACGCGGCGCAGGCATGGCGCCGGGGTGAGACCGACCCGTCGGGCCAGCTCGGCGTTGCTCAGCCGGGCGTCGTCTTCTAGCTCGGCAATGATTGCTCGATCCAGGTCGTCAATCGCGTGATCATTGCGCACAGCGGCACTTTAGCATCGCGCTTGGGCAACCCAAGAGCGTCAGATCTTTCCTAGGCTTGCGGTATGCAGGTGATGGAGCCAGAGGCAGTTCCCCAGGTGCGCGACGAGGGGCGCGACGAGGTCGCGGCGGGATGGCGCATCGTGCTTCCCGCCTGTGTCGCGGTCGTCCCGCTGGGGCTCGCGCTCGGCGTCCTGGTGGTCCAGTCCGGGCTCGCCTGGTGGTGGGCGCCGGTGCTCGGCGCGATCGTGTTCGCCGGCTCCATGGAGTTCCTGCTGGTCGGCCTCCTGGCCGCCGCAGCTCCGCTGGCACAGATCGCGGTCAGCACGCTGCTGGTGAACTTCCGCCACGTCTTCTACGCCATCTCGTTCCCGATGCACCGGGTGCACGGCCGCGGGTGGAAGGCCTACAGCACCTTCGCCCTGACCGACGAGGCGTACGCGCTCACCGCGACGCCGGAGGCGGCCGGCTGGTCGCGGACGCGGATCATCAGCATCCAGACGTTCTTCCACGTGGCGTGGGTGCTCTGCGTGGCCGTCGGCGCCGGGCTGGGCTCGTTGATCCCGCCGCAGGTGGTCGGCCTCGACTTCGCCGTCACCGCACTGTTCGTGGTGCTGGGGATGGAGGCGTACAAGGTCCGGAGGTCGGTGCCGATCTCGGTCCTCGCCCTGGGGTGCGCGATCGTCGCGGCGTTGATCTCGGGGGACAACATGCTGCTGATCGCGATGGGCATGTTCTGCGCCGCGCTCGTGTGCTCGTACGTCCTCGCCGCCCGCAGGAGCAGCAGTGGCTGATCCCTGGTACGTCCTGTCCGCCGTCCTCGTCTCCGCGGCCGTCACCTGGACCCTTCGCGCGGCTCCGTTCGCGATGCTCGCTCCGCTGCGGCACAGCGCGCTGCTGGCGTACATCGGCGACCGGATGCCCGTCGGGGTGATGGTCATCCTCGCCGCCTACACCCTCCGCGGCACCGACCCTGTCGTGCTGACCTCGGTCGGACCGGCCGCCCTGGCTCTCGCGATCACGATCGGGCTGCACCTGTGGCGAGGCAGCATGACGCTGAGCATCTTCGCCGGCACGGCTGCGTACGTCCTGGTCACCTCGGTCATCGCGGCCTGAGTGGCTGCGACCGCGACTACCGTGTCCGCATGACCGTAGAGAACAAGGCCAGGAAGTCTCGTCAGCGAGGCGACGGACGGAACGGGTTCGAACGCTTCGTGGAGGTGGTCACCTCTGTGGTCAGCCATGCTCCCTTCTTCTATGTGATCGTGGGCGTCCTGCTGTTGTGGGCGGTGAGCTTCCCGCTCTGGTCCTCGAGCACCAAGTGGGAGCTGGCCGTGCACACGGGCTCCTCGGTGCTCTCGCTGGTGTTGCTGGTGCTGCTCCAGAACGCCGGGCGGCGCTCGGAGGAGGCTTCCCACGAGAAGCTCAACGTGATCGCCTCGGCCCTCTCTGATCTCATGGAGTCGAGGGCCCGTGACGACGAGGACCTCGCCGACTCGGTGCGCATCCTGCGCGAGGCTGTGGGGCTCGAGGAGCGACACTGAATCCTGGCTACACCACCCGATGAGAAGGAGTGCACATGACGGACCAGGCGATTCCTGAGCCGGTCGCGGCCTTCATCGACGGCGACCGGCTCACCAAGATGACGATCCGCGAGGGCTGACGCGCCTTGACCTCGATCCGCTGGGGGAGTGGGCGCTGGACCCATCCGCCCGTCGCCGCTCTCGAGCGCGGCTCCGATCTGCTCGTCACCGCCGCCGAGGGGAGTGACGCGTGGCGTACGACCTCCTACGGGTTCGTCCACGACAGCGAGCACGCCCTGCTGGCTCCCTTCGACCAGGACACCGCGGTCGAGGTCGAGTTCACGGCCGCTTTCTCGCAGCAGTTCGACCAGGCCGGGATCTTCGTACGCGTCAGCGAGACTCACTGGGTCAAGGCAGGCGTCGAGTACGCCGACGGTCGTCCGCAGCTCGGTGCCGTCGTCACCGACGGCAGGTCCGATTGGTCACTGGCGCCGGTGCCCGACTGGCGCGACCGCAAGGTCCTCATGCGGGTCAGTCGATCCGGTGACGCGCTCACCATCCGAGCCGCGGTCGACGGTGGCTCTCTTCGGCTCGTCCGATTGCTCCCGTTCGCACCGGACCTCGTCGCGCAGGCAGGACCGTTCATCTGTGCTCCCACACGTGCGGGGCTCACGATCGCCTTCCATGCTTGGCGTACGACTTCGGCCGACGCCGCTCTGCACTGATCGGCTAGTTGATGATCTCGGCCCGATCGTCCGTCCGGATGGCAGCGAGGCGGTCGCGCTACATCTGCAGGGCCTCGGGGGCCAGCCGGGTCCAGTCGTGGACCTCGGCGGCAAGACCTGCGCCGTCGGGGAGCGCGGTGAAGTAGATGTGGTTCATCACGACATCGGGCTTGTAGTTCGACCGGAACCCGGCGATGAGTAGATCTCCTTCGCGAAGGTCGGCCTTTGTGCCGTGGTAGAACGGGCCCTCGTCCAGCGGTTCTCCCATGCCTGCAGGTTATTCGACGGGTCGGACACGTGCTTGAGTTCCAGCGTGGGTGGGGCCAATACGTTGTCTGGGTTGGGAGATTTAGAACCAGGGTGCCTGGGGTGGGTGCCATTTGGCTGTCTTGCGGGCTGCCAGCAGCGGTCTGGGTTGGGTTTGGGATATCTGTCCCTGATTGGGTCCGATTGATTTGCGTTGTGTGGTAGGCTCGGCGCAGGCGTAAACGTGAAGGCCGACCACCTCGAAAGAGGCGTGCCCTATCCATCCGAGACACAACGGATGGCGGGTAATCCAGGGGAACCAGGGGCGTGAACGCCGAGCTGCGAGGGTAAGTAATAGCCCGTACTGCCGGGCCTCCGAGACCAGCGAACCAACCGGGATTCTGCACAGGCAGAAACCCTTGAGTTCGTACGTCGGGAGGTGACCGTTTCGATGACCACGCTGCAACAGCCCCAACATCCTGTCCTTTCGGCCGTGGTCGCCGTCACCGCCTCCCTTGGCCTGGTCGCGGAGGCGAACCCGTCGTTCATGGCCACCGATCAGAAGGCCGCCACCTTGCTCGAGATCGCCCGAGCCAAGGCCCAGCTGGCCGAGCTCGAGCTGCGGGTGCTCGGCGCCGCTGACGACGTGGCTGCTGAGAGTGCCGCCCGGGATGTGGCGGCGTGGTTGCATCACCACACCCACCAGCGCCCCGAGGTCCTGCGCGCCCATCTCCGGCTTGCTGAGGCCCTGGACCGTTCCTACGGGCTGGTCGCGGCCGCGATGCGTGCCGGTGCCTGCAACCCGGCCCAAGCCACAGTGATCGTGGACGCCCTCGATGACCTCCCCGCCGGCATCGATCCCGAGATCAAGACGACGGCCGAAGAAGCGCTGGTCGCCCACGCGACCCAGTTCGACCCCACCCAGCTGCGCCGTCTCGGGCGCCGGATCCTCGATCTCATCGCCCCCGAGATCGCCGAGGCCGAAGAAGCCCGACGCCTCGCTGCCGAGGAGGCCCACGCCCGCAAGAAGACCCGCCTGGCCATGCGCCGCCTCGGGGACGGCACCACCCGCATCTCCGCCGTGGTGCCGGATGCGGCCGCGGACCGGCTGGCCACCAACCTCGAAGCCTTCGCCTCACCCCGACGCGACGACGGCACCCGCACCGAGACCGGCGAGTACCTGCCCTACGACCGGCGCCTGGGCCGGGCGTTGTGCCAGCTCCTCGAGACCCTCGACCCGGCCAGGCTCCCGATCCACGGCGGGGATGCGACCACGGTGATCGTCACCATCGATATCGACCAGCTCCGCAAGGACGCCGGCATCGCCACCATCCTCGGCGGCACCCCGATCACCGCAGCCGAGGCCCGGCGCCTGGCCTGCACCGCGAACATCATCCCCGCCGTCCTCGGCGGCGCCTCCGAGGTCCTCGACTTCGGCCGCAAGGAACGCTTCTTCACCGCCGCCCAACGCCGAGCCCTCCTCCTGCGCTCGGCGACCTGTGAGGCCGAGGGCTGCGACATCCCCGGCACCTGGGCCGAAGCCCACCACTGGATCGCCTGGGCCCGAGGTGGTCTCACCGACCTCGACAACGCCGCCCTGCTCTGCTCCCATCACCACCACCGCGCCCACGACCTCGCGTACGTTCATGAGCGCCTCCCCAACGGCGACATCCGCTTCACCAGGCGCACATAGATCCAGGCGGAGCGTAGTCGCGAGCCAAGGGTGTGAGTGCCCTGGGCGGCGTACGGTTGCGCACATGGGCGCCAACCCGATCGGGCGGAACCCCGAGGGCATCAGACCAGCGCAGCCAGCGGATGCCCCGAGGCTGAGGGAGATCGCGCTGGCGGCGTACGCGAAGTACGTGGAGCGGATCGGGCTCGAGCCGGGGCCGATGGGGGCGGACTACGAGGAGGCGATCGAGTCCGCCGAGGTATCGGTGGCGATGGCTGATGACGTCGTTGCCGGATACGCGGTCACGAGGTACCCCGGGGACGACGGCGTGCTGTTGGAGAACCTCGCGGTGGCGCCAGACCATCAGAGGCGGGGGATCGGCCGGGCGCTGATCGCTCATGTCGAGGCTCGCGCGATGGCCCGCGGGGCGGCGTACGTCGAGCTCTTCACGCATGAGGCGATGACCGAGAATCGGCGACTCTACGCGCGGTTGGGGTATGAGGAGACCGGGTACGTGGTCGAGGATGGATACCGTCGTGTGCTCATAACGCACCGCCGGAATGCAGGATCTCGACGTCGAGTGCTGACAGCTGCTCGATGACGTCATCGGTCGCGTCGGCGTCGGTGATGACGCCGGTGACCTGACCCCAGGGGAGCACCCGGTAGCGGGAGGCGGTGCCGATCTTCTCCGAGGAGGCCAGGACGTACGTCTCGGCGGCACGCGCGGCCAGGGCACGTTTCATCGCGGCGTCCTCGGCGTCGCCGGTGGTAAGTCCGGCATCCGGGTGGACGCCGGTGACGCCGAGGAGGCAGAGGTCGGCGGAGACGTTCTGGGCTGCTTCGACGGCTGCCGCGCCACAGGCGACGGCGGAGTGCTTGAAGACCCGGCCACCGAGGAGGAACAGGTCGGCGCTCGGGTGCTGCAGGAGGGCCGAGGCGACGGTAGGGCTGTTGGTGATGACGGTGCACGCCAGGTCCCTGGGAAGTGCCTCCGCGACGGCGAGTGCTGTGGTGCCTCCATCGAGGATGAGCGTGCTTCCGGGGCGCACGAGGCCGGCGGCCGTGGCTGCCACCGCGCGCTTGCCTTCGGGCTCGACGGTGCGACGGGTGGTGTAGTCGACCACCGCCGGGGAGACGGGGAGCGCGCCACCGTAGACGCGCTGGCACAGCCCCTCCGCGGCCAGATCGCGCAGGTCGCGGCGGATGCTGTCCTCGGAGATACCCAGGTCGACGGCTGCGTCCTTTGCCACGATCTTGCCTGTTTCGTCCAGAAGGCGCAGGAGATGAGCCCGGCGTTGCCCAACGAGCATGCACATTCCTTTCTGTTTCTGCACAGTATTGCATGTACGCTGCCGCCATGACGACAGCCGAAGCCCACGCACGCCCTGGCATCGACGTCCCCGATCACCGCGGCCGCACCGGACTCGACCGCGCCGGACGGGAGCTGACCCGCAACCCCGACGTCGTGGTCCGAGACGTGGAGCTGACCTCGCAGGGCTGGCACGTGCTCAGGCGCACCACGTTCGACTACCGCCGACGGGACGGGCGCTGGGAGACGCAGCAGCGCGAGACGTACGACCGCGGGAACGGTGCCGTGCTCCTTCCCTATGACGTCGAGCGTGCGACGGTCCTGCTGACGCGGCAGTTCAGATATCCGGTCTACGTCAACGACCATCCCGACGGGCTCCTCATCGAGGCGGCCGCGGGTCTGCTGGATGCCGATGACCCGGTCACCGCGATCCGTCGGGAGAGCGCTGAGGAGCTCGGCATCAGCCTCACCGACGTCGACCACGTCTTCGACGCCTACATGAGCCCCGGGTCGGTGACCGAGCGCCTCCACTTCTTCGCGGCGGCCTACTCGCCGGCGAGCCGCACCGGAGACGGGGGAGGGGTCGCCGAGGAGGGCGAGGACATCGAGGTGCTCGAGATCGACTTCGCAGAAGCGCTCGCGATGACCCGGGACGGCCGGATCATGGACGGCAAGACCGTCATGCTCCTGCAGTGGGCCGCCCTCGACGGACCTTTCGCCGGAGTCAGGAGTCGGCAGGCTTACGCGTGAAGGTCAGGTGGGTGACGCCGCTGGGTGTGGAGACGGCCTCGATGTCGTAGTCGTTCTCGGTGCCCTCCAGGCCGTCCCAGACGCGTACGCCACGACCGAGGACGATCGGGACCTGGACCAGGTGCATCAGGTCGACGAGCCCGGCGGCGACGAAGTCGCGCACCACCGTCGCGCCGCCCCCGAGGCGTACGTCCTGACCATCGGCCGCCTCGAACGCGGCTGCCAGCGCCTCAGCAGGAGGCGCATCCAGGAAGTAGAAGGTGGTGCCGCCCTCCATCTCCACCGGTGGTCGCGGCCGATGGGTGAGGACGAAGGTCGGCGAGTGGAACGGCGGGTTGGATCCCCACCAGCCCTTCCAGTCGGGGTCGTCCTGCCACCCCGGCGGCCCGAACTTGTTCGCGCCCATGATCTCGGCGCCGATGCCCTGGCTGTGTCGCTGCGCGAAGGCGTCGTCCGCGCCCGCGCCGC
>JALZDD010000853.1 GCA_030862715.1 Actinomycetota bacterium
TCGGCGCTTCGTCGTCGGCTATGCCCTCGACCTCGGCTTCAGAGTCTTCGATGCCTACTCGGCACCTGGCCAGCCGTTGAGCGAGATCACCACGACGGCATCGGCTTCGCTGCTGGCTGCGCGGCCCTCGTTCAAGCTCTACGCCCCCAACACCGGCCCCGAGCCGGTGATCACCCGGGTCGAGCTGGACGAGTCGGAGTTCGGTCCCTCGGCCTATGAGTACCAGTGCAACGGCTGGGGGCTCATCGGCCTCAACTTCGGCGGGGTCGTCGGCGTCGGCGGTCTCGGCTGGAGCACCCTCACCACCATGGCGGAGGCCCGTGCGACCCGCTGGCATGCCGTGGAGCCGATCGGTCCCGCTCCCTCGGAGTGGAACTGGCCGGCCGTCGACGACGCCGCGGTCAAGATGTTCGAGGCGATCGCCTCGATGGCCGGCTCCGCCGTCGGCGACAGCCCGATCCTCGCCGCCGCGGGCCAGCTCATCAAGGACAAGGGTTTGCTCTATGAGTCCGGTGGCGGGCTGCACGCCCGTCCGGGGTTGGGCTGAGACTCAAAGCATGCGGACTCAGGTGTAGGGGTTGTCCCGGAACGACTCCGCGCACCGCAGGTTGCCCGTCGAGTTGTAGACGCATACCCTCACGCCCGCCTTCGCCACCGAAGACAAGCCGTTCACCTGGATGTTCCCGAAATTGGTGCCGTCGGAGCCGCAGCCGTTGGTGTCCGACCCCACGTAGTGTGTGCCGACCTCTCCGTTAGGGCCCACCAACTTGATGTAGGCCCGCACCGGAAGGTTGTCACCGGGACACACGTCGCGCACCGTGAAGTCGGAAAAGATGCTGGTCTGGCCTGTCCGGCCGAGGAAGTCGATATCTGCCGACACGGCCCCGCCACTGCCGGAGGAGCCCGAGGTGTATACACGGGCGCCCACCGGACCGTCGGTCGCCTGCGCAGGACTTGCGATCAACAAGCCACCCAGCACCGCTGCGAGTCCCACCGCGGTCTTCAGAACACGTGTTTTCATCGATCCTCCAGGAAAGTAGCCTCCAGCCGGCTTGCACCCGCCCGCTGATGTGGTCGCAAGGGTAGGAGCTGTTGCTGACCTCTCCTTCCCGCACTTAACCCGTACTACGGCGCCATCTGCTTCACTGGCCGGGCTGCGTGAGCACGTCGAAGACCAGCTCCTGCTCATCCGCCGCGGCCAGGCGCCAGACCGCGTCGGCGAGCTCGTCGGGGTCGAGGGTGGCGTAGGGGGTGGGGGTCCCGGGGTCGGTGAGCATCTGGTGGATGTCGCCGCGCTCGATCAGGCCGCCCACGACGAGGGAGCCGACGCGTACGTCGTCCTGAGCAACAGCGGCGGCCAGGGTGAGGGCGTAGGTCCGCAGGGCGCCCGAAGCGGGGGCGTAGGGGCCGAGGAACGGCAGGGGGACGAGCGCGCTGAGCCCCGAGACGTACACCAGGGAGCCGCTGCCGCGCGAGCGCATCGTGGGGAGGGTCAGGTTGGCCACCTCGACGGCCGGCTCGAGGGTCTCGGCCATGGCGCGTCGGATGTCGGCGGGCTCGGTCTCGAGGATCCCGACCATGGATGCGCTCAGGTTCTGGGCGCCGGGGCCGTGGTAGACGACGTCGATCGGTCCCAGTGCCGAGGTGATCTCGGCGAGGGCGCTCGCCGCGGCACCTGGTGCCCGCAGGTCGGCGGCGACCGCGACGGCGGGTACGCCGCTCGCCGACAGCCCCTCCAGATAGGCCGGGTGCCGGTCAGCGCTGCGTGAGACCAGCCCTACGGCGTACCCCTCCTTGGCGAACCTCCTCGCCACCGACATTCCGAGGCCGGGGCCTGCGCCGAGGACCGCGATCGTGCTCATCTTCTTCTCCCTCATGGATAGGTTGCTGATGTCAGCAACCCTCGCCGCCCGGCGGCGTTCGCGGAAGAAGGCACTTCAATGTCAGATGGGAACACCGGTGTGCCCCGACACATCGTGAGCGCGGCGCTCGGGCCAGGACTGCCGGCGAAGGTCCCGGCGGGGGAGTATGAGACATGCCCGGTGACGCAGGCCGTGCAGATGCTCGGTGACAAGTGGACGCTGCTGGTCGTGATGATGCTGGCCGAGCGGCCGCATCGCTACAACGAGCTGCGGCGCCGGGTCGAGGGGATCAGCCAGCGCATGCTCACCCGGACGCTGCGCGTCCTCGAGGAGGAGGGGATCGTGACGCGTACGGTCTTCCCGACGGTGCCGCCGGGTGTGGAGTACGGACTGAGCGAGCGCGGCCGGGAGCTGCTGGTGCCGCTCGCGGGGCTCGCGGACTGGGTCATCCGGGGTCGCGCGGCCTGAGGGCTCAGAAGCCGCGGGTCCAGAAGACCTCCTCGTGGAGGTGGCGCGAGCGCCAGCCCTCCGGCGTACGCACGAAGAGGTGGCGGTAGCGACCGCCCACCTCGACGACGCGCTCGCCGCCGGAACCGTCGGAGATGACCATCGGGTTGTCGAAGTACGCCACGACCTCTGCCGAAGCGAAGCCCGAGGCATCCGGTGCCGCGCCCTCCTCGGTGAAGGTGATGCCGACCTGACCGATGGTGTGCAGGCGCTTCTGCGAGAACGCGGGCAGCATCTCGGCGAGCCACTTCTTGACCTCGGGGAACTCGCCGACCGTGCCGCCGGACTCGGAGTAGTCGATCGTGGCGTCGGCGGCGAAGACCGTGTCGAGCGCGTCCCAGTCGCCGTCGTCGACGGCCAGGGTGTAGCGGGTCAGCGCGTCGGTGATCTCGGCGCGGTCGATCAGCTCTTGAACGTCCATGAAACGTCTCCTTCAGCGGGGCGAGAGGACGATGACCGGGATCTCCCGGTCGGTCCAGGTCTGGTAGGTCTCGAAGTCGGCGTACGTCTCCAGCAGCCGAGGCCACAGTGCGGCCCGCTCCTCGGGGTCGGCGACGCGTGCCCGGACGAGCCGCCGCCCGCGCCGGGGGACGCGGACCGCGACATCGGGCTGGGCGCGCAGGTTGGCGACCCACTGCGGGTCCTTCGGAAGGCCGCCCTGGGAGCCGACGACGACGAGATCGTCGCCCGAGCGCATGAAGAGCAGGGGAGTGGTGAACGTGCGGCCCGACTTGCGGCCGATGTGCTCGAGCAGCAGGACCGGGGCGGGTTTGCGCCAGCCGGCCATCACCCGCCAGGTGCCACCGATCCGGCCGTTGGTCAGCTTGAACAGCGCGGTGTTGGCACGGGCGCCGTACTTGATGATTCTCGCCGTCAGCGGCGAGTCGAGGCCTGCGGGACGTTCGAGAGAAGGCGACATGACGAACACTCTGGCAGAAACTTAGAACACGTTCTAGTGTTGGCACATGCGCTTCACCTATGCCGAGGCAATGACGCAGGCCGACTACTACGCACCGCTGGCCCAAGCGGCGGAGGCCGCCGGCTACACCAGCATGACCGTGGCCGACAGCCTGATCTATCCCGAGGAGTCCGACTCCACCTATCCCTACACCGATACCGGCGACCGGGAGTTCCTGCAGGGCAAGGAGTTCATCGAGGCGTTCA
>JALZDD010000887.1 GCA_030862715.1 Actinomycetota bacterium
CCGCCGTCTCCATGCAGCTCAAGGTCCTGCGCGAGCACGGCTTCGCCAACGTACGCCCCGACGGCACCCGCCGCATCTACTCCCTCGACACCGGCCCCATGGCCGAGGTCGACGCCTGGCTCACCCCATTCCGCCGCTTCTGGACCCAGCACCTCGACGCTCTCGACACCGAGATTAGGCGTGGGCGTCGGTTAGGGCCGCCGACCCCGAAAACACAGTCCGCAGCAGACAGCCACGTCACTCGATCCGAGCCCGACGCCGATCAGTAGTGATGAGCTCGATGTTGATCCCAGCAGCCCGGACGAACGCGATGAGCTCGTCGTCGAACATCTCCCCAGGCTGAGGCGGACTGAGGGTATGAGCCCCAGCGACGCCGAGCTCGACCAGAGTGGACTCGAGATCAGGAGCCATGAAGGCCAGGTGGTGGAGACCGTACGCATGCGGGCCAGGAGTCACCGGAGTGATGAGCTTGATGGCGATCGAGTCGGGCTTCTCCAGGAAGATCCCGCGGACCCCGTGGCGGGTGTTGACGACCGGGTCCGTGGCGCGACGGTAGCCGAAGAGCCGCTCGAAGGCCTCGGCGGTGCGGTGCAGGTCGCGGACCTGGATGCCGATGTGGTCGAGTCGAAGATCAGGCACTGTCGCCTCGCATCGGGACGCCTTCCGCGACGGCGGTGGCAATGGCCATCCGGGGCCCGGGAACGGTGGCGACGCGCACCGCTGTGACACCGGCCAGAGCCGCGAGATCGGCCGCGGGACCCTCGAGGGTGACCTCGAGCGACCCAGGAGAATCCTCGAGCACCGTGATCCCGCGCCATGGCAGCGGCCCGGACCATTCGCCCGGACCGAGCGCCTTCCAGACCGCCTCCTTGGCGGCGTACCTCATCGCGAAGGCCGTGGCGGGGGTGGTGGCGGCCATGCACTGGGCGATCTCGGCGTCGGTGAACCAGCGCACGGCGAACCCGGAGCCACGCATCGCCAGGAGTTTCGCGAAGCGTCTGATGTCGGCGATGTCGATCCCGACCCCCTGCAGGCTCATCGCACGCTCATCCCCCATTGTCAGCGCCTCAGGCGACCGGACTGTTGGTCGCCACCATCTCGTCATCGCGCCCCAGGGCCGCCTTCACCTTGGACTTCCAGTTGTGTCCGAAGAGAACCGTGGTCTGCCCCGGGCCCCGCAGCTCGGACTCGCTGGGCTCTGCGATCGCGACCTGCCCGTTCATCCCCGGACTCCTCAGCAACCATGCCCCGGCCAGCAGCTTCACCGACCCCCGACACCTTTCTCATCGACGCCCTCAACCCACCTTGACCCCTTCGAAACCGGCATCATCCGCATCATCGACGTCGTCGTCCTGTCCCTCGGCCGGCTCCTGAGCCAGCCGCAGACACATCGCGCGTACGTCGCGCTTGATGACCTTCCCGTTCGCGTTCAGCGGCAGCGCGTCGACGAAGCGGACGACCTCGGGCACCATGTGCTTCGAGAGCCGCTCGCGACAGTGCGCGATCACGTCGGCGCCGCGCAGCACCGACCCGCGCCGCCGCACCACCACCAGCTCGACCCGCTCCCCGGCGGCGTCGTCCGGGAGCCCGACCGCGGCGGCCGCCACCACGTCCGACAGGCAGAGCACCGCGGACTCGACGTCCTGGCTCGAGATCCGGTGCTCGCGCGACTTGATGAAGTCCTCGTCCCGGTCGACCACGTAGATGTAGGCGTCCTCGTCGACCTTCGCCAGATCTCCCGTACGCAGCATCCCGCCGGGCATCTTGCGGGCCGTCGCCTCGGGGTCGTCGAGATAGCCGGGCGAGATGTTCGCGCCGCTGGCCCAGATCTCGCCGACCTCACCGGGGGCGACGTGCACCCCGTCGCGGTCGAGCACCCGCAGGTCCACGCCCGGAATGCCCCGGCCGATCGACCCCGGCCGCAGGGAGACCTCCTCCGGCGGGAGGTAGGAGAGCCGGGCGGTGGCCTCGGTCGCGCCGTACATCACGAAGACGCGCGCCTGCGGTTGGGCGCGCGCCATCTGCTCCACGAGAGCGGGCGCGAGCCGGCCACCGGCCTGCTGGATCGTCCGCAGCGACGGTATGGCGGTGCTGCCGAAGGTGCTGTTGCGCAGCAGCATCCCGAAGGTCGACGGTACGCCGGCGAAGCCGGTGCAGCGCGCGGAGGTCATCCGGTCCACCACCGCCTGCGGGAAGACGAACGTCGGCT
>JALZDD010000046.1 GCA_030862715.1 Actinomycetota bacterium
GCCCTGCCCCGTCGGCGTACGTCCTCATACGTCTCCAACGTGGAAGTGAGTTCTTCATGTCCGACAACATCCCCGCGGTCGAGATCGCGGGCCTGCACAAGTCCTTCGGTTCCTTCAAGGCCCTCGACGGCCTCGACCTGACCGTCCAGCACGGCCAGGTGGCCGGGTTCCTCGGCCCCAACGGCGCCGGCAAGTCCACCACCATCAAGGTCCTGCTCGGGCTGCTGCGCGCCGATGCCGGCACCGCCCGCCTCTTCGGCGGTGACGTCTGGAGCGACGCCGTCGAGCTGCACAAGCGGATCTCGTACGTCCCCGGCGACGTGTCGCTGTGGCCCAACCTCACCGGCGGCGAATGCATCGACTACCTCACCCGTCTCAAGCCGGGTGACGACAAGGCCAAGCGCAAGGCACGCCGGGCCGAACTGCTCGAGCGGTTCCAGCTCGACCCGACCAAGAAGGCGCGCACCTACTCCAAGGGCAACCGGCAGAAGGTCGCCCTGGTCGCGGCGTTCCTCGACGAGTCCGAGCTCTACATCTTCGACGAGCCGACCTCCGGCCTCGACCCGTTGATGGAGGCCGTCTTCACCGAGTACGCCCGGGAGGCCAAGGCCGCGGGCTCGTCGGTGCTGCTCTCCAGCCACATCCTCAGCGAGGTCGAGAAGGTCTGCGACACCGTCACGATCATCCGGGCCGGGGTCGCCGTCGAGTCCGGCACGCTCGACGAGCTGCGCCACCTGACCCGCTCCTCCGTCGTCGCGACCGTCGGCGGCGACCCGTCGGCACTGAGCGGGCTGCAGGCCGTCAACGACCTGGTGACCAGCCAGAACGGCGCTGGGACCCGCGTCGCCTTCGACGTGGACAACCACGCCGTCGGTGACGTGCTCAAGACCCTGACCGACCTCGACGTCCGTGGCCTGACCATCACGCCGCCGTCGCTCGAGGAGCTCTTCATGCGGCACTACGGCGACGTCATCGAGACGGAGGACGCGCGATGAGCACGCTCGCTCCGGCCCTCCCCCGGCGTACTCCTCTGACTTCCTTCGCGGGCACCTGGCACCTGACCCGGTTCATGCTACGGCGCGACCGCGTGCGGCTGACCGTCTGGACAGGCTCGCTGCTCGCGCTGTACGCCTATTTCGTCACTGCGCTCAGCACGGTCTACCCCACGGCCGAGGACCGCGAGGGGCGCGCTGCGCTGATGGAGCAGCCGGCCTCGATCTTCCTCGGCGGGCCGAACTACGGGCTGGACAACTACACGATCGGCGCCATGTTCGCCAACGAGATGACGCTGTGGATGATCGGTCTGCTCGGGGTCATGAACATGTTCGAGGTCGTCCGCAACACCCGCGCCGAGGAGGAGAGCGGGCGGGCCGAGCTGGTCCGCTCCGGCGCCGTCGGCCGGCACGCGGCGGTCGCCGCCTCACTGCTGACGGTGGTCATCGCCAACGTCGTCTTCGCGGTACTCGGAAGCGCGCTGCTCATCTCCGCCGGCGACCTCGCGGTGGCCGACACCTTCGCCCTGTCGACGTCGATCGCCGTCAGCGGTCTGGTCTTCGCCGCCGTCGCGCTGGTCACCTCGCAGCTGACCACGCACGGACGCGGCGCCACCGGCCTCGCACTCGCCGTGCTCGGCGTCTCGGTGCTGGTGCGCGGCATCGGCGACCTGCAGGCCGAGCCCGGCGAGCACGGCACCTGGCTCTCCTGGCTCTCACCGATCGCGTGGACGCAGCAGATGAGGGCGTACGTCGACCTGCGCTGGTGGCCGTTGGCGCTGAGCGTCGTAGCGGTGCTGGTGCTCCTCGCCGTCGGGGCCTTCCTGGCCTCGAAGCGGGACTTCGACGGGGCGCTGCTCGCCGGCGGCTCCGGCCGGGCCGAGGCGACCGGGATGCTCTCGTCCCCGATCGCGATGGCGTGGCGCCAGCAGCGTACGGCCCTGTTCTGGTGGTTCCTCGGCACCTTCGTGATGTTCGGGGCGACCGGCACCTACCTCGGCGAGGGCGTCGAGGACATGGTCAGCGACATCCCCGAGGCGGCCAATATGTTCGGCGACGACCCACTCACCGGGTTCCTGGCGATCATGATCCTGTACGCAGCGCTGGCTGCCGCCGGGTATGCGATCGCCACCACCCTGCGGGCCAAGACGGAGGAGACCGAAGGGCGCCTCGAGATCACGCTCGCCAAGCCGGTCTCACGCGGTCGGTGGTTCGCCTCCCACCTCGTGGTCGTGGCGGCGGGCGCGTTCGTACTGACCATGATCTCGGGTGCCCTCGCCCTGTGGGCCGGTGCGCTGGTCAACGGTGAGGTCGAGCTCGGGACGTTCGTGAAGGGCGGCGCGGCGTTCCTGCCGGCCGTCGCGGTCTTCATGACCCTCACCGCGGCGCTGTACGCCTGGGTCCCGAAGATCACGCCGGTCATCTGGGCGCTCTTCGCGTTCACGTGCATCACCGGGATGTTCGGGCCGCTCTTCGATCTCCCGGACTCGGTCGCCGGCATCTCCCCCTTCTGGTGGGTCGGCCGCTACCCGCAGGAGCCCATCGAGGCCTCGCACATGATCGGCCTCAGCGCCGTCGCGCTCGTCCTGCTGCTGGCCTCTTTCGTCGGCTTCCGCCGCCGCGACATCCCCGAGGCGGCCAATATGTTCGGCGACGACCCACTCACCGGGTTCCTGGCGATCATGATCCTGTACGCCGCACTGGCTGCCGCCGGGTATGCGATCGCCACCACCCTGCGGACCAAGACGGAAGAGACCGAAGGCCGACTCGAGATCACGCTCGCCAAGCCGGTCTCACGCGGTCGCTGGTTCGCCTCACACCTCGTGGTCGTGGCGGCGGGCGCGTTCGTACTGACCATGATCTCGGGTGCCCTCGCCCTGTGGGCGGGTGCGCTGGTCAACGGTGAGGTCGAGCTCGGGACGTTCGTGAAGGGTGGCGCGGCGTTCCTGCCGGCCGTCGCGGTCTTCATGACCCTCACCGCGGCGCTGTACGCCTGGGTCCCGAAGATCA
>JALZDD010000896.1 GCA_030862715.1 Actinomycetota bacterium
CGCCGCGCCGAGGAGCCGATCATCGAGATGTCGCCGAGCATCCCGAAGAAGAGCGCGACGACCAGCCACCACGCCGCCGGCTCGCCGTCGCTGACGAGCCCCACCAACAACATCAGCCCCACCATCACCAGAGGTTTGGTGAAGTAGTGGACCCGCCGCCAGCCGAACCACACGCAGGCCCAGTCCGCCACGGCATCGGCGGCGGTGAGGAGGGCGACGAGGACAGCCAAGCTCTGCATGGCGGCAAACTACACCGATGCAACACACCCCCATGGGGGTCCCGGGCCCAGGCCGCCTGGTCGAATACCCTGCTTGTATGGCGACCCGTACGTCTTCCCCGCCGGGTTCGCGGAGCTCGACCACCCCCAAGAGCACCCGTCCCCGGAGTACGACCACGACAAAGCGAGCAACGGCCACGAGCCGGGCCCGCTCAAAGGCAGCGCCGAACAAGGGCCAGAACAAGCGCCGTCCCGCCGCAAAATCGACCAACCGGAAGACGACGAACCGTACGCCACCTCGTGCCGTTCGCAACGGGCCCAGCCCGATCGCGGTCCTGTTCGACGCCATCTTCTCGACCATCGCCAGCCTGTGGCTGGCGATCGCCGGGGGAGTGGCGGCCATCTTCCGCGTCGGTGGCCAGGCCGCCAGTGACCTCGAGCCGGAGCACCGGCGCGACGGTGCCGGCCTGTTCCTGATCGGCCTCTCCGTCCTCGTCGCCGCCGGCGTCTGGTTCCAGCTCGGCGGACAGTTCTTCGACGTCGTACGCATCGCCGTGGCCGGCGTCGTCGGCAAGGTCGGCTGGCTGGTGCCGGTCGGGCTCGTCGTCGCCGGTGCCCGGCTGATGCGCGACCCGGTCAACGCCGCTCCGGTCGGCCGGCTCGCGATCGGCTGGGCCGCGTTCCTGATGGCAGCGCTCGGCATCGTCCAGATCGCCAACGGCAACCCGCAGCCCACCTCTGGCGACAGCAGCGAGCTGCAGTGGGCCGGCGGCGCGATCGGCTACGTCGTGGCCAGCCTGCTGCTCGACGTGCTGCGCTCGACGGCCGTGGTCGTCGTACTCCTGTCCCTTCTCGTCGTCTTCGGGATCCTGGTGATCACCGGGACCCCGCTCTACCAGGTGCCGAGTCGCCTGGTGGCGCTGCGCGACCGTGCGCTCGGCCTGACCCCGCCCGAGGAGCTGAGCGAGAGCGGCACCAACATTCGGCGGGTGCGCCGGGGCAACAAGCTCTTCGCCGACGACGACACCTTCGACCCGGAGGGCTTCGAGCCCTACGAGACGCCGCTCCTCGAGGAGGAGAAGCCGAAGAAGAAGCGCAAGAAGGACGGGCTCGACATCGCGCTCGCCCTCGACGAGGACTCGGACGCAGACACCCAGCCCAACGAGGCCGTACCCAGCGACGCGGCAGGCCTCATGCCCGCGGTCGCGGACACTGGGCCGAAGCCCGGCAAGAGGCGCGACCTCGAGCCGCCGCCCCACGCCGAGCTGCCCCAGCGCGTCGAGCAGCTGATGCTCGCCGGTGACGTGGCCTACACGCTCCCGGGCAGTGACCTGCTCAAGCCCGGCTCGCCGCACAAGGCGCGCTCCAAGGCCTCCGACGACATCGTCAGCCGGCTTCAGGCGGTGCTCGAGGAGTTCAACATCGACGCGGCGGTCACCGGCTACACCCGCGGCCCGACGGTCACCCGCTACATCGTCGAGCTCGGCGCCGGCGTGAAGGTCGAGAAGATCACCGGCATCCAGAAGAACATCGCCTACGCGGTGGCCTCTGCCGACGTACGCATCCTCTCGCCGATCCCCGGCAAGTCCGCCGTCGGCGTGGAGATCCCGAACAGCGACAAGGAGATCGTCACCCTCGGCGACGTGCTCCGCTCGAACGCGGCGCGCGGCGACCACCACCCGATGATCACGGGTGTCGGCAAGGACGTCGAGGGTGGCTTCGTGGTCGCCAACCTCGCCAAGATGCCCCACCTGCTGGTCGCGGGTGCGACCGGTTCGGGTAAGTCGTCCTTCATCAACTCGATGATCACCTCGGTGCTGATGCGGGCCACGCCCGACGAGG
>JALZDD010000905.1 GCA_030862715.1 Actinomycetota bacterium
CTGAAGTCCAGTAGCCTACGATGCCCGCTGGCCCGGCTCCGCCCAGGTCACAGTGTCTCGGCGCACCCCTCCCCCCAAACAGGACGTCGTATGAAATCCCTGAAGTTCATCCTTGCGGGCGCGGTCACCCTTCTGGTGATCCTCATCGTGGTCTCCAACACAGTTGAGACGACCGGGCCCTCCTCCGCCAAGCGCAGCAGCGCGGCCGATGACGGCCAGCTCAAGATCGGTGTGCTGGACAGCGCCCCGGTCTACTACACCGAAGGCTCCGCGGCCAAGGGCTTCGACTACGAGGTGGCCCTCGGCGTCTCCGAGTCGCTCGGCATCAAGCCGTCGTTCATCCCGATGAACTTCGCCGACCTGTTCACCGCGCTCGACGCAGGCGAGATCGACATGATCGCCTCCCAGGTGAGCGTGACCGAGGAGCGCGAGAAGGCATACGACTTCTCACACCCCTACTTCGTCACCTACCTGTCCTTCACGACTCCGAAGAACTCCCCGATCAAGAAGCTCAAGGACGTCAACGGCACCAGGGTCGCCATCGTGGACGGGACCGCGCAGGAGAGCATCCTCAAGTCACGCTTCCCCAAGGCCGAGATCGTGAAGCGGAAGAACGAGGCGGCCGCGCTCGAGGCCGTCGCGGCGGGCAAGGCGGACTCGTTCTTCTACGACGCGCCCTTCACCGAGGGACTGATCAAGAGCGCCCCGATCCCGATGGAGGAGCGGATCGTCTTCCCGTCCGACAAGGCCCCCATCGCCTTCGTCTTCCGCAAGGGCGACGGGCTCAGGGACCAGGCCGACGACGCGATCGACGAGATGATCGTCAACGGGGACTGGCTGCGGATCAAGACCGACTACTTCAGGGAGTACCCGCTCTCGGAGCTGTTCCGGGAGCAGGGCGTCGAGTAGGAAGCCCCACCCGCTAAAGTTCGCGGCATGAGCGCCGGACTCTTCGCACTCCTCGACGACGTAGCCGCCATCGCCAAGCTGGCGGCTGCGTCCGTCGACGACGTCGGCGCCGCCGCCGGCAAGGCCTCGGCCAAGGCCGCCGGTGTCGTCATCGACGACACCGCGGTGACGCCGCAGTACGTCCACGGCATCGCCGCCGAGCGCGAGGTGCCGATCATCAAGAAGATCGCCTTCGGCTCGCTGCGCAACAAGCTGCTGATCATCCTGCCGGTGGCGCTGATCCTGGCGCAGTGGGCGCCGTGGGCGATCACTCCGATCCTGATGCTCGGTGGCGCCTTCCTCGCCTTCGAGGGCGTCGAGAAGGTCCTGGAATGGGTCCTGCCGCACGAGGAGGCCCACGAGACGCCGGTCGTCCTGGAAGGGCCCGAGGCCGAGAAGACGATGATCGCGGGCGCCGTACGCACCGACCTCATCCTCTCCACCGAGATCATGGTGATCGCGCTCAACGAGGTCATCGACCAGGGCTTCTGGATGCGGCTCGGCGCTCTGGTGGCGGTCGCCTTCCTGATCACCATCGTTGTCTACGGCGTGGTCGCCCTGATCGTGAAGATGGACGATGCCGGGCTGTCACTCTCCCAGCGTCCCGGCGCGTTCGCCCAGAGGCTCGGCGTCGGCATGGTCTCGGCCATGCCGAAGGTGCTCACGGTGATCTCGATCGTCGGCACCATCGCGATGCTCTGGGTCGGTGGCCACCTGATCCTGGTCGGTGTCCACGACGTCAACGGTCTCGCCGCCGGCCACCCCGGCTGGGCGTGGCCCTACGACACCGTGCACCACCTCGAGGAGGAGGTCCACCACGCCCTCGGTGCCGTCGGTGCGGCCGCGGCCTGGCTGGTCAACACCTTCTTCTCCGCGCTCGTCGGCCTCATCGTCGGCTCGATCGTGGTCGGCGTACTCCACCTGCTGCCGTTCAAGAAGAGCCACTGACTCTCGGTCGGTCGGTGCGGTCTCGGTCGGGGGACAGGTCACCGGATGCTGGTCCATTGATGTTGGCCTGGCGTTTGCCGTCCAGGATTACCGCAGGGGCCGAGGGCCGCTTGTAGTCTGAGAGGAACCTGCGTGGGAGATCCCGCTGATGCGCAGATGCGCGACGCAGGCCCGCATTAACTTCGGTAAGGAATAACCATGGACTACAAGGTTGCCGACCTGAGCCTGGCCGAGTTCGGCCGCAAGGAGCTCTCCCTCGCCGAGCACGAGATGCCGGGCCTGATGGCCATGCGCGAGCGCTACGGCAAGGACCAGCCGCTCAAGGGCGCCCGCATCGCCGGCTCGCTGCACATGACGATCCAGACCGGCGTCCTGATCGAGACGCTGACCGCGCTCGGCGCCGACGTACGCTGGGCCACCTGCAACATCTTCTCCACCCAGGACCACGCCGCCGCCGCGGTCGTCGTCGGTGAGGGCACTCCCGAGGACCCGAAGGGCACCCCGGTCTTCGCCTGGAAGGGCGAGACCCTGGCGGAGTACTGGGACGAGGCCGAGAAGGTCTTCCAGTTCACCGACGAGGCCGGCAACCCGGTCGGCCCCAACATGCTCCTCGACGACGGTGGCGACATCACGCTGCTCCTGCACAAGGGCGTCGAGTTCGAGAAGGCCGGGGAGGTGCCGGGCCAGGACTCCACCGATAACGAGGAGTTCAAGGAGGTCCTGCGCGTTCTCGACCGCAGCCTGAAGAAAGACCCTACGTACTGGACCAACCTCGCAGGAGGCATCAAGGGCGTCACCGAGGAGACCACCACCGGTGTCCTGCGCCTCTACGACCGGTTCAAGGAGGGCTCGCTCCTCTTCCCGGCGATCAACGTCAACGACTCGGTCACCAAGTCGAAGTTCGACAACAAGTACGGCTGCCGCCACTCGCTCATCGACGGCATCAACCGTGGCACCGACGTGATGATCGGCGGCAAGGTCGCGGTCGTCTGCGGCTACGGCGACGTCGGCAAGGGCTCCGCCGAGTCGCTGCGCGGCCAGGGCGCCCGGGTCATCGTCACCGAGATCGACCCGATCTGCGCCCTGCAGGCAGCGATGGACGGCTACGAGGTCAAGCGCCTGGAGAGCGTCGTCGACTACGCCGACATCTTCATCACCACGACCGGCAACTTCGACATCATCCGCGTCGAGCACTTCGAGCGGATGAAGAACCAGGCCATCGTCGGCAACATCGGTCACTTCGACAACGAGATCGACATTGCCGGCCTCGCGAAGATCCCGGGCATCGTCAAGGACGAGATCAAGCCCCAGGTCCACCAGTGGATCTTCCCCGATGGCAAGAAGATCATCGTGCTGTCCGAGGGTCGCCTGCTCAACCTCGGCAACGCGACCGGACACCCGTCGTTCGTGATGTCCAACTCCTTCACCAACCAGGTGCTGGCGCAGGTCGAGCTCTTCACCAAGACCGACGACTACGAGGTCGGCGTCTACGTCCTGCCCAAGCACCTCGACGAGGAGGTCGCCCGGCTGCACCTCGACGCGCTCGGCGTCGAGCTCACCGAGCTGACCAAGGAGCAGGCCGAGTACATCGGCGTCGACGTGGCCGGTCCGTACAAGAGCGACCACTACAGATACTGACAGGCCCCGAGCAACAGGGGGTCCGAGGCGCGTATCGAGACCCGGTGAGACAAACGCCCTTCGGTGAGCGTGCCACTTGCGGGGTCTCGATACGCCCTCGCGCCAGAGCGCTCGGGCTACTCGACCAGCGAGGGTGCGCGCCGGTCGGGCTGCTCGACCAGTGACGGAGCGTTCCCGCCTACGATATGGGTGTGAATCACAACGGTGCGTCGTCGTACGCGACGAAGGGGCGCGTGCTCGTCGTCGACGATGACGCTCCGCTTGCGGAGATGCTCGGCATCGTGCTGCGGCAGGAGGGGTTCGACAGCCAGGTGTGCCCGCGGGGCGACCAGGCACTCTCGGCGTTCCGCGAGTACCGGCCCGACGTGGTGCTGCTCGACGTGATGCTGCCGGGCCGCGACGGCATCGACGTGTGCAAGGAGATCCGCGCCGAGTCCGGCGTACCGATCGTGATGCTGACGGCCAAGGGCGACACCGTCGACGTCGTGGTCGGGTTGGAGTCCGGCGCTGACGACTACGTCGTCAAGCCGTTCAAGCCCAAGGAGCTGATCGCCCGGATCCGTGCCCGGGTACGCCGTACCGACTCGGTCGCTTCCGAGACGCTCACGCTCAAGGACCTGACGATCGACGTCGCTGGCCACAGCGTGACGCGCGACGGGAGCGAGATCCCACTGACGCCGTTGGAGTTCGACCTGTTGCTCTGCCTGGCTCGCCGACCCTGGCAGGTGTTCACCCGCCAGGTCCTGCTGGAGGAGGTGTGGGGCTACCACCACGCCGCTGACACCCGGCTGGTCAACGTCCACGTCCAGCGGCTCCGGTCCAAGGTGGAGCACGACCCGGAGCACCCCGAGATCGTCCTCACCGTCCGCGGCGTCGGCTACAAGGCCGGCAGCTAGAGGCGAGTGGTGCCCAGCTTCGGTCGGATCAATGTCCCCACCGGGCTCCGGCGGGCGCTCACCTTCTGGCGCCGCTCGATCCAGGCGCGGGTCGTCGTCAGCACGCTCGTGCTGTCGGCGATCGTCATCTGTGCCGTCGGCTGGTTCCTGCTCCAGCAGACCCGCGACGGCCTCCTGCGGCACCGCGTCGACGTGGTCGTCGGCGAGGTGGAGGCCGAGGTCGCCGCGACCCGTGACCGGCT
>JALZDD010000913.1 GCA_030862715.1 Actinomycetota bacterium
GACGATGTCGTCCAGGCGTGCCTTCTCGCGCACCTCTTGGATGCTCGTCTCCTTGATGCGGCCCGCCACAACGTCTGATCCTACGGGGCGGTGGACCGGGCTGAGATGCTTGACCTGATGTCCACCTCCGCACCGGCCCGATCGCGGGCCCGCCGGGCGACTTTCTGGCTCGGCCTCGCGATGGTTCTGGCCGGGGTGGCGCTCCTCGGCTACGCCGCCTGGGAGCTCTACGGCACCACGATCGTCAGCAAGCAACGCCAGCAGGAAGCGACCTCGAAGATCGAGAAGGCATGGGACTCGGGCCGGGCCGAGGCCACGACCGAGTTCGGTTCAGCCGAGGCCCTGATCGAGATCCCCCGCTTCGGCGAGGACTACCGGATCCCGGTCCTCGAAGGCACCTCGGACCGGGCCCTGGGCGCAGGTTTCGGCCACTTCTCCGGCACCGCCGGGCCCGGTGAGGTCGGCAACTTCGCGCTCGCCGGCCACCGGATCACCCACGGCGAGCCGCTGCGTGATCTCCCGAAGCTGCGCGAAGGCGATGAGATTCGCGTCCTGACCAGGGAGAAGACGTACGTCTATGCCCTCACCAGCGACGGCGACGACCTGATCGTGCCGTTCACGTCCGTCTGGGTCACCGACCCGCTTCCCGACAACCCCGACCGTGGTGGCGTGGAGCCCGAGCAGGTCGCGGGCCAGAGCCTGATCACCCTCACCACCTGCTCCGAGCTCTTCCACACCGACAACCGGATGATCGCCTTCGGCACGCTCGTCGCCGAGGAGCCGGCCGGCTGACGAGGAGGCTAGAGGCGGAGCGTACGCCGCGGGCCGAGGTCGGCTCGGTGGTCGGCCCACATCCGCTGCTCGTCCCGGACGCGCGCGACCTCGGCCGGGTCGATCGTGGCGACGACCATCCCCGGAGTGGCGTCGTCGAGCCGCTCGACCGACCGGCCGAGCGGGTCGTAGACCGCGGAGCCGCCGATGAGGCCCAGGGGGCCGCCGACGAGACCGGCGAAGGCGACGTACATCGAGTTGTCCAGGGCCCGGGCGGCATAGTGCAGGTCGCGCCGGTGTCCGCCGCCTGGGAAGTAGGCGCCGGTGTTGAGGTAGAGGATCGCGCCGTCGGCGGCCGCCGCGGCCGCGTGCTCGGGAAAGTTGGCGTCGTAGCAGACCGAGAGGGCCACCCGGACGCCGTCGATCTCGATCGTCGTGCCGTGCTCGCCGGGCTCGAAGGCCACTCCGTTCAGACCTTCGACCTCCGGCGGGTAGAGGTGCTGTTTGTCGTACGCCGCGACCGGCTCCTTCCCCGGCGCGATGACCAGGCTGGTGATCGCCCGTCGTCCGGCCTGGGCGAGCGGCGAGTTGAGCACGAGCACCGCCCCGGTCTCATCCACCGCGGCCTGCGCGGGGGCGAGCCAGGCGGTGTTCTCGAGCGAGGGCAGCGGACCGTCGAAGGCGTCGAGGTCCCACGAGGTCGTGAACGTCTCCGGCAGCGCGACCAGGCGCGCGCCCTTCGCCGCCGCCTCGCGGACCCGGTCCGCGGCCGTCGCGACATTGGCCGCGACGTCGCCCGGCACCGCCGTCTCCTGGACGACCGCCACCCTCATCAGTAGGAGCCCGACATCACGTTGGCGAGCGGCTCGCCGGCGGCGAAGCGCTCGAGCTGCTCGCGTACGACCCGATAGGCGCGAGGCCACATCGCGCTCGACGCCCCGCCGACATGCGGGGTGATGAGCAGGTTGGGCGCGCTCCACAGCGGGCTCTCCGCGGGGAGCGGCTCGGTCTCGGCGACGTCGATGGCCGCGTGGATCCGCTCCGTGGCGAGCTCGGCGACCAGGTCGGTTGTGACGACGACACCGCCACGGGCGACGTTGACCAGCAGCGCTCCATTCTTCATCCGCCCCAGGAACTCCCGGTCGACCAGGCCCCGGGTCTCGTCGGTCAGCGGCGTGGCCAGCACGATCACGTCGGCCTCGGGCACGAGCGTGTCGAGCTCGTCGAAGCCGTGCACCCCGTCCCGCGCGGTCCTCGCGACTCCGGCCACCTCGGTCTCGAACGGAAGCAGCCGTGCCTCGATGGCCCGGCCGATCGCGCCGTACCCGACGATCAGGACCCTCTTGTCGGCCAGCGACGGGAACCAGCCCGGCCGCCAGGCGTGCTCGTCCTGATGACGTACGTGGCCCGGGATGCCCCGCAGCGACGACAGGATCAGCGTGACGGCGAGCTCGGCGGTCGAGGTGTCGTGGATGCCGCGGCCGTTGCAGAGGGTCACGCCCTCGGGGATGTGGCCGCGGGCGGCGTCGACCCCCGCGGTGAGCAGCTGCACCACCTGGAGCGAGGTCATCTGGCTGACGACGTCGAAGATGCGCGAGCCGAGCATGTAGGGCGGCAGGTAGAAGGCCACCTCACCCACCGATTCCGGCACCTCCACCTCGCCGCCGGTGAAGCGGGTGTGGTCGAAGAGCTCGAAGCGGAGACCCGCGGGCACCTTGCCCAGCTCGGATGGGTCGAAGGGCAGCCAGACGAGGGGATCGCTCACACCGGGAGACTCTCCCATACCCCGGTAGGGGTGACCTGAATCACATCCCGTCGCTAGGGTGACCGCCATGGATCCGCTGGCCCCCGCTCACCCCACGTGGGTGATGCTCCTGATCGCCGCTGTCGCCGTCGCC
>JALZDD010000928.1 GCA_030862715.1 Actinomycetota bacterium
ATCTGGAAGGACCTTTCATGACGCCGAGGATCACCCCTGTCGAGCTGGCCGGAGACCCGAGCAAGCCGCTCCTGGTCGTCGGCCCGTCCCTCGGCACCTCGGTGACCGCGCTCTGGGCCGCCACCGCCGAGCTGCTCGCGGAGAGCTTCCACGTCATCGGCTGGGAGCTCCCGGGCCACGGACACGGCGCCCCCACCACCGACGCGTTATCCATGGCTGACCTCGCCGCGGGCGTGCTCGCCTGCGTCGACCGGGTCCTCACCGACCGCGGCGAGCGCCACGGCACCTTCGCCTACGCCGGCGACTCGGTCGGCGGGGCCGTCGGCCTCCAGCTCCTGCTCGACGCACCCACCCGGGTGAGCGCCGCGGTGCTCACCAACACCGGTGCCAAGATCGGCGAGCCCGAGGGCTGGAACGACCGCGCGAAGACCGTACGCGCCGCCGGCACCGCCTCGCAGATCGCCGGCTCCACCCAGCGCTGGTTCGCCCCCGGCTTCCTCGAGCGCGAGCCCGCCCGGGGCGGCGCCCTGCTCCACTCGCTGCGCGACGCCGACGCGGAGAGCTATGCGCTGGTCTGCGAGGCGCTGGCGGCGTACGACGTCCGCGGCCGGCTCGCCGAGATCGCCGCTCCGGTCCTGGCGATCGCGGGTGTCGACGACGCCCCGACCCCGCCCTCCTCGCTCGAGGAGATCGCCGTCGGCGTGCGCAACGGGCGGCTCGTCGCCCTCGACGCCGTCGGTCACCTCGCTCCCGCCGAGGCGCCGCACGCCGTCTCCACGCTGGTCACCTCCCACGTGACCGCGTCGGACCCTGCCTACGCGGCCGGGATGAACGTACGCCGCCAGGTGCTCGGCGACGCCCACGTCGACCGGGCCACAGCCGCGATCACCGACGTCAACCGCGACTACCAGGACCTGATCACGCGCTACGCCTGGGGCACGATCTGGACCCGCCCCGGCCTCGCCCGCCGGGACCGCTCGATCGGCGTGCTCACCGCCCTGGTCGCCGGCCGCCACTTCGACGAGCTCGAGTTCCACCTCCGCGCCGCGCTCACCAACGGGCTGACCCGCGAGGAGATCATCGAGGTGCTCCTACAGACCTCGATCTATGTCGGCGTACCCGCCGCCAACACCGCCTTCGCCGTCGCCAACCGGGTCTTGAACGACGGAGCCTGAACGAGTGACCATCCCCGCTGGTCGAGCAGGCTCGCTGGCGCTCGCGGGTCGACCAGCGGTTGGATTGGTCCCATGAAGCCGCATTCCGCGACCGTCGTCGGCGCCGGGCCCAACGGGCTGGCGGCTGCGATCGTGCTCGCTCAGCAGGGCGTGAGGGTGACGGTCATCGAGGCCGCGGAGACCGTCGGCGGGGGCACGCGCACCGCCGAGCTGACCCTGCCCGGGCTGCGCCACGACATCTGCTCGGCCATCCACCCGCTCGGCCTGGCCTCACCGTTCCTCCGGGACCTCGAGCTGGACAAGTACGGCCTGACCTGGCGTTTTCCCGAGATCGAGCTCGCCCATCCGCTCGATGACGAAGCGGCCGCACTCCTGCACCGCTCCGTCGAGACGACTGCCGCGGGCCTGGGCGCCGACGGACGGCGCTGGCAGCAGGTGTTCGGCCCGCTCGTACGCGGCTGGGACGCGATCTCGGGCCACGTCCTCGGTCCGATCGCGCGGCTCCCCCGGCATCCGTTCCGCCTGGCCGGCTTCGGGATGCGCGCCGCGCCACCGGCCACCGTGCTCGCGCGGGCCTTCCGCGAGGAGGCGGCAATGGGGCTCTTCGCCGGGTGCGCGGCGCACGCGTTCCAGCCGCTGGACCGCCCGGGCACGGCCGCCGTGGGCACCATGCTCGTGGTCAGCGGGCATCGTTTCGGATGGCCGGTCGCCGAGGGCGGCTCCCACGCGATCACCCTCGCCATGGCGGAGCGGCTCGAGGAGCTGGGCGGAACCGTCGTCACCGGCACCACCGTCCGCAACCTCGCCGACCTTCCGGACGCCGATGTCACCTTGTTCGACACCAGCCCCGGCGGCTTCGCCGACATCG
>JALZDD010000949.1 GCA_030862715.1 Actinomycetota bacterium
GCAATCGGCCAGTCTCTACCGATCGCGGTGGGGGTGCTCGTCAGCCCCCTCCCGATCGTCGCGCTCGTTCTCATGCTGGTCAGCCGCCGCGCCGGTTCGAACGGCACGGCCTTCGTCATCGGGTGGCTCGCCGGCATCTTCGTCCTCGGGTCGCTCGTCGCGCTGCTCGCCGGCGGTGCCGGATCGGGGGACGCGGACGAGCCGCTCTGGGCAGTCCTGCTGAAGATCGTCCTCGGGGCCCTGCTCCTCCTGCTCGCCGTCCGCAGCTGGCAGGGACGGCCGGCTCCGGGGGAGTCCGCACCCGTGCCGAAGTGGATGGCGTCGATCGACGCCTTCAACGCGCTCAAGGCGTTCGGCGTCGGGGCGTTCCTGGGAGCGGTCAACCCGAAGAACATGCTGCTCGTGATCTCGGCGGGCACCACGATCGCGACGGCGACCTCGGAGACGAACCAGCAGATCATCGCGGTGGCCGTGTTCACCGTCATCGCGAGCCTGGGTGTGCTCGTGCCGTTCGGCATCTACCTGATGGCGGGTGAGCGTGCGGCCGGGCTGCTGGATGGCATCAAGGCATGGATGATCGCCTACAACGCGGTCATCATGACCATTCTCCTCGCCGTGCTCGGGGTCAAGATGCTCGGCGACGGGGTGGCGTCGTTCTGATGGACACTTCCACCTGGGTCGCCAGCCTCGTCAGTGCCGCTCTCGTCGTCGCTCACATCGTCGTCTGCGTGGTGGCGCTGGGCGTGATCCCCGGCGGCCGGAAGCCGTCGACGGGCCTGGCCTGGCTGTTCCTCATCCTGGCGCTGCCGGCGTTCGGTCTGCTCGCGTTCCTGCTCTTCGGGAGCACCAGCGTCGGCCGCAAGCGCCGGGCGTGGCAGCGTGAGGTCAACGAGCGGATCAGCGCCCAGCTCAGGTACGACCCAGCGGCCGTCACGGCTCCCGCGGGCCCGTCGGTGGGAGCCGTCCGGCTCAACGAGCGCCTGGGATCGTTGCCGTTGACCGGGGACAACCGAGTCGAGGTGCACCCCGAGTACGCGGAGACGATCGCGGCGATGACGGCGGACGTACGCCGGGCGCGATCGTTCGTTCACGTCGAGTTCTACATCTCCGCCTGGGACGACGTCACCGGTGACTTCTTCGACGCGCTCGTCGAGGCGGTCGACCGCGGTGTGGAGGTGCGCTTCCTCTTCGACCACCTCGGCTCGCGCGGCATCCCCGGCCACCAGGACATGCTGTCGCGGCTGGAGGGTTCCGGCATCAAGTGGGCGCCGATGCTGCCGGTCCGGCCGCTGCGCGGTGAGCTCCGCCGCCCGGACCTGCGCAACCACCGCAAGATCCTCGTCGTCGACGGGGTGGTGGCGTTCGCCGGCTCGCAGAACCTCATCGAGCCCGGCTACGACAAGCCGAAGAACCACAAGGCCGGGCGCGAGTGGGTCGACCTGATGGTCCGGGTCGAGGGTCCGGCGGTCCGGGACCTGGCGATCGTCTTCGCGACCGACTGGTACGCCGAGACCGCCGAGAACATCCGGGACCTGCTCGCTCCGCGCGCGCCCCTGGAGGGCCAGCGGACCGAACGTGCCGTCGAGGGAGTCTCGTGCCAGGTCGTGCCGAGCGGTCCCGGCTTCGTGACGGAGAACAACCTGCGCCTGTTCAACACGCTGATCTACGGCGCGCAGTCACGGATCTGCCTGGTCAGCCCCTACTTCGTGCCGGACGAGTCGCTTCTCTACGCCGTCACGACCGCCGCCCAGCGGGGCGTCGAGGTCGAGCTGTTCGTGAACGAGGGCGCCGACCAGTTCATGGTCTTCCACGCGCAACGCTCCTACTACGCCGACCTCCTCGACGCCGGCGTCCGGATCCGGCTCTACCCGGCGCCGTACGTCCTCCACACCAAGTTCTTCACGGTCGACGACACGATCGCCGTCGTCGGCTCCTCGAACATGGACTACCGATCCTTCGCGCTCAACTACGAGGTCATCGTGCTGCTCGAGAGCGAGCAGGTGGTCGACGACCTGCAGAGCGTGCTCGGCGACTACCGGCAGCGGTCGAGCGAGCTGAGCGTCGAGGAGTGGTCGCGGCGCGGGCGCGGG
>JALZDD010000950.1 GCA_030862715.1 Actinomycetota bacterium
AGGTCTTCGTACGCGGCCGGCTGAAGTTCCGGGTCGGCTCGATCGTCTATGTCGCCTTCTCCCTGGACGAGACCGAGATGGGGTTCGGCTTCCCGAAGGAAGAGCGTGCCGCACTGGTCGCCAGCGCCCCCGCCAAGTTCCACCTGCCCCGCGAGTCGGAGATGCGGTTCAACTGGGTGGAGTCGTCCCTGGCCGCGCTCGACCCGGTCGAGGCGTGCGAGTTCGTCGTGGACGCCTGGCGTCTCTGCGTACCCAAGAAGGTCTCCGCCGCGTACGACCTCACCCATCCCGACGGCCCCGGACCGGACCGCCCGGAGACCGGGGGAGAGCGGTGATTCCTGCTGGGGTCGGGCCGACAGGATGAAGCAGGCTCGCGAACGGCTCGAGGCGGAGCGACGGCAGACGCTCGCGCGCTTGGCAGACCTGAGCGACGACTTCGACGCCGTCGTCGCGGCCTCGCGCGACACCAACGCCGACGACGAGCACGATCCGGAGGGCGCGACGATCGCCTTCGAGCGGTCTCAGGTCCAAGCGCTCGTACGTCAGGCACGAGAGCATCTGGCCCAGATCGACGCGGCGCTGGAACGCGTGAGCGCGGGCACGTACGGGACCTGTGGGGACTGCGGCCGGCCGATCGGCGAGGGCCGGCTCGACGCGCGCCCGGTGGCGCGCACCTGCATCAGCTGTGCGGGGAAGTCGACGGGGCGGCGCTAGCGGCGGTGCCGGCCACGCCGATCGCGCATCTCGACGAGATCCTCGTGGATCCGGCGGGCGCCCCGTCTCCAGCCTCGCCAGCAGGAAACCGGCGGCGGCCGCGAGCACCATCAGGACGATGAGCACCACGACCGTGGCCCCCACCATGTCCAGGAGGTAGCTCGCCATTGCGGGCAGGTACCCGATGTCGGCCACGTTCATGCGAGAGGCTCTTCGATACGGTGTCCGTCATGTCAGGTGAACCCGAAGACTCGATCCGCCTGTGCTGTCTCCTATGGGCGCACGGGGGACAGGCCGAGGCACTCCATGCCTACGAGGACCGTGTCCTGGAGCTGATCTCGGAGCACGGCGGGGAAGTGGTGCACCGCGCGTTCGCCGACGACACGCCCGGGCATCCCGACGAGGTCCAGCTCTTTCGATTCCCGGACCAGGCCTCGCTGGACGCCTACATGAACGACGAGCGGCGTACAGCACTGAGCGCCGAGCGCGACGCGGCCGTCGCGCGCACCGAGGTGTTCCCGGTGCGGTTCTGAGGATCGATTATTGTCAGCCCATCTGTTGCTCGAGCACCCAACTCGGAAGAGGTCTGTGATGGTCGTTGCTGGATTGGTGCTCGCCGCGCTGGCCGCCCTGGTGCACGTCTACATCTTCGTCATGGAGTCGTTGACCTGGACGAGTCCGAAGACGCGGGCGGTGTTCGGGATCGGCGCCGAGGAGGCCGAGGCGACCAAGGAACTGGCGTTCAACCAGGGCTTCTACAACCTCTTCCTCGCCATCGTCACCGCGGTCGGCATCGTCCTGTTCCCGGTGTGCTCGGCAGCGGTCGGTGCCGCCCTGGTCTTCGCGGGAGCAGGCTCGATGGCAGCGGCGGCCGCGGTGCTGTTCGTCTTCTCGCCCGACAAGCGCAGCGCGGCCCTCAAGCAGGGAGTGATCCCGCTGCTCGCCGTCGTCGTCCTGGCGATCAGCGTGGCGCTGCGCTAGCCAGGAACTCGAGCAGGAGCTGGTTGGTCTCCTCTGGGCGCTCCTGCTGGACCCAGTGTCCACACCGGGGGAGTACCGCCATCCGAGTGAGGCCCGGCAGAGTCTGGTCGAAGCGTTCGATCTGGCGGCGGCCGGTGATGGCCGGACCGTCGTACTCACCGGCGACGAAGAGCGACGGCACGGTGATCGGCACGTCACTGAAGGCCGCGAGATCCTCCCAGTCGCGGTCGATGTTGCGGTAGCTCGCGAGCGGACCGAAGAAGTCAGAGCCGGCGAACTCGCCGGCGTAGAAGTCGACATCAGCCTCGGTCAGCCATTCGGGCATCTCGGCGGGGTAGACGAACTGGTCCGAGAGCCGATCGCCGCGCGGCACCAGGCCGAGCGCCCCACGCGGATCCCCACCGGTCGCCAGCACGCCGTCGCCCGAGATCGAGTAGTAGATGCCGAGCAGCCAGCGGCGTACGTCAGGCAGGATCTCGGCCTCGACGACGCCCGGGGCCTGGAAGTAGGAGATGTAGAAGTCTTCGTCGTCACCGCCGGCCTCCGCCATCGCCTTGGTCGGCCGACGGCGTCCGGAGGGACTGAACGGCACCGACAGACCGGCCACGGCGGTGAAGACGTCGGGCCTCAGCTGAGCCGATGTCCACGCGATAGGAGCACCCCAGTCGTGCCCGACGATGGTGGCCGTCTCCGCATCCAGGGCGTGCACCAGGCCGACGTTGTCGCCGACATGGCGCAGCATCCGGTAGTCCTCGATGGCAGGCGGTTTCGAGGACCCGCCATATCC
>JALZDD010000956.1 GCA_030862715.1 Actinomycetota bacterium
GATGGGCAGCGGGGGAGCGCCCGAGCCAGGTCTGGAGGGCCTGACCGGCAAGCGCCGCGTCGGGGTGATGGGTGGCACCTTCGATCCCATCCACCACGGCCACCTGGTGGCGGCCTCCGAGGTGCAGTCGTTCTTCGACCTCGACGAGGTCGTCTTCGTACCGACCGGCGACCCGTGGCAGAAGGCCGACCGCGACGTGTCGCCGGCCGAGCACCGCTACCTGATGACGGTCATCGCGACCGCCGCCAACCCGCGCTTCACCGTGAGCCGGGTCGACATCGACCGGGCCGGCCGGACCTACACCATCGACACGCTGCGCGACCTCGCCAAGGCGCTGCCGGACTCCGAGCTCTACTTCATCACCGGGGCCGACGCGCTCGCCGAGATCTTCACCTGGCGCGACACCGACGAGCTCTTCGAGCTCGCCCAGTTCGTGGGGTGCACGCGCCCGGGCTACGCCATGGATCCCGAGGTGATCGCGAAGATCCCCTCCGACCGCATCACCATGCTCGAGATCCCGGCTCTGGCGATCTCCTCCTCCGACTGCCGCGAACGGCGTCACCGTGGCGAGCCGGTCTGGTATCTCGTCCCCGACGGCGTGGTGCAGTACATCGGCAAGCACGACCTCTACCGGGCCAAGGAAACCAAGGCCCCTCAATCCAAGACTCTCCACAATAAGGACCGCGTATGACCGCGACCGAGCACGCCATCGAGCTCACCATCACAGCCGCCCGAGCGGCCTCGGACAAGAAGGCCGGGCACATCATGGCCTTCGACGTCAGCGACCAGCTGGCCATCACCGACGCCTTCGTGCTGGCCTCCGCCCCCAACGAGCGGCAGGTGCAGTCGATCGTCGACGAGGTCGAGCTGAAGCTGCGCGACCTCGGCTCCAAGCCGCTGCGCCGCGAGGGGCACAAGGAGGGCCGCTGGGTGCTGCTCGACTACGGCGAGATCGTCGTGCACGTCCAGCACGAGGAGGAGCGCCAGTTCTACGCCCTCGAGCGGCTCTGGCGTGACTGCCCCTCGATCTCGCTGCCCGCCGACGTAGTCTCTGAGAGCTGAGGTCCGGTGGTCGAGCCTGCCGAGATTCGCCGTCTCATCCTGCTCCGTCACGGAGTCACCGGCTGGAACGCCGACGGCCGCTACCAGGGTCAGACCGACATCGAGCTGGCCGAGACCGGCCACCAGCAGGCCAAGGCGGCCGCTCGCGCGCTCGGGACGACCTTCGCCGTCACCCGCCTCGTCTCTTCGGACCTGATGCGGGCACGTCAGACCGCTGCGTACGTCGCCGAGGAGACCGGCCTCGAGGCTGCGTACGACCCGCGGCTTCGGGAGGTCTGCGCGGGGGAGGCCGAAGGGATGAACCGCGCCGAGATCTTCGAGCGCTTCGGTGAGATGCCGGCCAGCTGGGAGCCCTACGGCGGGGAGTCCTGGCCCACGGTCGCCGCACGGTTCAGCGGCGCCCTCCGCGACGTCGCTGAGACCGTCGCGCCCGGCGAGACCGTCGTGGTCGTCGCTCATGGCGGTGCCATCCGGCAGGGCCTGGCCGCCTTCCTCGGCTGGGACCCGTCCGTCGTCACCACCCTCGCGCCGCTGACGAACTGCGCCTGGATCGAGCTCACCGCCCGGGAGTCCGCCCACGGACTCATCCCGTCGGCGCCCTGGCGACTCGCGACGTACGGAATGGGGACCCCGATTTCGTGATCGCGAGAGCATTCCGCTAATGTTCTTCTCGTTGCCCGGGTTGATCACCAGGACAACGCCAAGGGGGTGTGGCGCAGCTGGTAGCGCATCTGCATGGCATGCAGAGGGTCAGGGGTTCGAGTCCCCTCACCTCCACCGAAACACCTGATCAGGGCCGTGTTCTGAACCTTCACCGAAGGTTGAGAACACGGCTTGATCGCATTTATGGAGTATCTATTGTTCCGGTTTCGGAACGTCTGCCCCCGCCATTCTCCTGTCCCGAATCTCTGTCCCGGGACAGGTTCGCGTCACTTGCTCATGTGCGTGCAAGGCTGGGGGAGTGGCCAACAGACTCGCGTCCGCAACCTCGCCCTACCTGCTCCAGCACGCTCACAACCCTGTGGACTGGTGGGAGTGGGGACCTGAGGCGTTCGCCGAAGCCGAGCGCCGGGATAAACCTGTCCTGCTGAGCGTCGGCTATGCCGCCTGCCACTGGTGCCACGTGATGGCCCACGAGTCGTTCGAGGATGAGACGACGGCGGCGTACATGAACGAGCACTTCGTCAACATCAAGGTCGACCGGGAGGAGCGGCCGGACGTGGACGCGGTCTACATGGCGGCGACGACGGCGATGACCGGGGCGGGCGGGTGGCCGATGACGGTGGTGCTCGACCACGACGGAAACCCGTTCTTCGCCGGCACCTACTTTCCGGACATGCCACGGCATGGGCAGCCGGCGTTCACGCAGGTGCTCCAGGCGCTCTCGGAGGCGTGGACGCAGCGGCGGTCGGAGATCGGGGCGGTGGCGGAGAACGTACGCCAGCACCTGGCCAACATCTCCGGGGCAGCCGGGGCAGCCGGGGCGGCCGGGGCCGCGGGCAGTTGGCAGGTGGACGTCGATGCCGCGGTCGAGACGCTGGCGAAGGAGTTCGACCCGATGGCGGGCGGTTTCGGGGGCGCCCCGAAGTTCCCGCCGTCGATGGTGCTGGAGTTCCTGCGGCGAGCGGTCGGGGCGCTCGGGGCAGACTCTCGGGTCTCGCACATGCTCTCGCGGACCGTGGCCGCGATGGCCGGCGGTGGGATCTACGACCAGGTCGGGGGCGGGTTCGCGCGCTATGCCGTCGACCGCGGCTGGGTCGTTCCCCACTTCGAGAAGATGCTCTACGACAACGCGCAGCTGATCGGTCTCTACGCCCGCCTCGGCACCGAGCTCGGCGACCGGGTCGCCCGGGAGAGCGCCGACTGGATGATCCGCGAGCTCGGCACCGCCGAGGGCGGGTTCGCCTCCGCGCTCGACGCCGACAGCGAAGGGGTCGAGGGGAAGTTCTACGTCTGGACCCCGGGCGAGCTCGTCGACGTCCTCGGAGCCGAGGACGGGGCCTGGGCAGCGGAGGTCTTCGAGGTGACCGACGCCGGCACCTTCGAGGAAGGTGCCTCGACCCTGCAGCTGCGGCACCGGCCCGACGACAGCGGGCGGCTCGAGTCGGTCAAGGCGCGGCTGCTGGCGGCGCGTGCGGAGCGGGTACGCCCGACGCGCGATGACAAGGTCGTCGCGGCCTGGAACGGGCTCGCCATCAGCGGTCTGGTCGACGCCGGGCTGCTGCTGGGGGAGCGGCGGTACGTGGACGCGGCGGTCACGGCGGCGGAGCTGCTGTGGCGGGTGCACGCTCAGGGCGCTCGGTTGCTCCGCGTCAGTCGCGACGGCGCGGCGGGCGCGCACGCGGGAGTGCTGGAGGACTACGCCTGCGTCGCGTCGGGATTCCTGGCACTGACCCAGGCGACCGGCGACAGCATCTGGCTCGAGCGGGCGACGGCGCTGCTCGACACCGCACTGACCCACTTCCGCGCCGAGGACGGCGGCTTCTACGACACCGCCGACGACGCGGAGGCGCTGGTCACCCGGCCCCGGGACCCCTCCGACAACGCCAGCCCGAGCGGCACCAGCGCGATGGTCCATGCGCTCGTCACCGCCCACGCCCTCACCGGAGAGGGCCGCTATCGCACGGCCGCCGAGGAGGCGCTCGCGGCCACGAGCAACCTGATGACCAAGGCGCCCCGGTTCGCGGGCTGGTCGCTGGCGGCCGCGGTGACGATGGCCGACGGCCCGCTCGAGATCGCGGTCGTCGGGCCGCCGGGACCCGACCGCGACGCCCTCGAGGCCGCGGCCCGGCGCAAGCCGGGCGCGGTGGTGGTCGTCGCCGACGAGGCCCGCGACGACATCCCGCTGCTGAGCAGCCGCACTCCAGTGGACGGGAAGGCGGCGGCGTACGTCTGTCGGGGGTTCGTCTGCGAGCGTCCCGTCACCACCGTGGAGGCGATGTCCTGAGCTTGTCGAAGGGACCTGGCGAAGACCCATACCTGATCCCGGGCAACTATGTGGTGATCCCCTATGTCGGTGTGCGCGTAGAAGTGTAACTTCGGTCACATGACGGTCGATGTGGTCGCGTTCCTGGAGCTGCTGGCCGGGGATGCCGCGGAGGCCGACTTCGAGGGACCGTCGCAGGCCGCGCGAGCCGCGGGCGCGAGCGCCGCGGAGCAGGAGCGGATCGACTACGCCAAGAGGCTCGCGCTTCAGGTCAGGGCGACCCTGGAGGCGCGTCGTCGGCGCGAGGGCGAGCTGGGGGCGCTGTTCGAGTCGGCCAACGACCTGGCGATGCTGACCAACCTGGAGGCGGTGCTGCAGGCGATCGTGACGCGGGCGAGGCAGCTGCTGAACAGCGACGTCGCCTACCTGACCCTCAACGACGAGCGTCGTGGCGAGTACATGCGGGTCACCGAGGGGATCCTGACCGCGGCCTTCCGCTCGACCCGGATCCCCTACGGCATCGGCCTCGGCGGCCTCGTCGCCCAGACCATGAAGCCCTACTCGACCGCCGACTACATCCCCGACGAGCGCTTTCGGCACGCCCCCGACATCGACGGCGCGGTCAGCGGCGAGGGCATCCGCGCGATCATCGGCGTGCCCCTCCTGCTCGGCACCCAGGTCATCGGAGTCCTCTTCGCGGCCAACCGCACCGTACGTCCCTTCGGAGCCGAGGCGAGCGCGCTGCTCGTCTCCCTGGCGGCCCACGCCGCGATCGCCGTGGACAAGGCCCGGCTGCTGGAGGAGACCCGCGCCGCGGTCGCCGAGCTCGAGATCACCACCCGCAAGCTGCAAACGCGCAACGAGACGGTCGAGCGCGCCGCCGACGCCCATGACCGGCTCACCCGGATCGTCGGCGAGGGCGGCGGAGTCGACGATGTCGTACGCAGCGTCGCCGAGGTCCTCGGTGCCCGGGTCGTGGTGCTGGACCTGAGCGGCGAGACCATCGCCAGCAGCGCCCCGGACCAGCCCGTCTCCGACTACGAGGCGGCCGTGACCAGGCGGAGCCTCGACCTGAGCCGCACCGCCGGCAGCGGCGACATCTACGCCACCCCGGTCCTCGCCGGCGCCGAGCAGCTCGGCTCGATGCTCCTCGGCCCACGCGAGGCCGACCGTGAGGACGGCGATCTGGAGGACGGCGACCAGCGGATCCTGGAGCGCGCGGCGCTGGTGACGGCGCTGCTGCTCCTCTTCCGTCGCAGCGTCGCCGAGGCCGAGGGGCGCGTGCGCGGCGAGCTCCTCGACGAGCTCCTCTCCGGCACCACTCCCGACCCGGAGACGCTGCGCGAGCGCGGCCGGCTGCTGCAGGCGGACCTGTCCCGGTCCTATGCCGTCGTGGTGGCGAACGTCCCCGGCGACCGCGCCCGGGTCGGTCAGGCGGCGACGTTCGTCGCCGCCACCCACGACGGGTTCGCGGCGGTGCGGCAGGGGCAGGTCGTGCTGATCTTCCCCGACTGCGACGCCCGCGCCGCCGGCGAGCTGGTGGTCGAGGGGCTGCGGATGTCCGCTGGCGCCCCGGTGACGGTGGGCGCCGCCGGCCCGGTGCCGGGACCGTTGAGCAGTCCCGACGCCGTGGTTCTGGGCTACGACGAGGCTCGCCGTTGCCTGGCGGCTGCGATGACCCTCGGGCGCGAGGGCCAGGTGGTCACCGCCGACGACCTCGGTTTCGTGGGGCTGCTGCTCGGCTCCGACGGCCACCCGTCGGCGTACGTCACCTCGCGGCTGGGTCCGGTGATCGACTACGACACCGCGAAGGGGTCGAAGCTGGTGGAGACCCTGCGGGCCTACTTCGCCGCCGACCGCAACCTCACCCGCACCGCGGGCGCGCTGCACGTGCACGTCAACACTGTCACCCAGCGCCTGGAGCGGGTCACCCGGCTGCTGGGCAAGGGCTGGCAGGAGCCGGAGCGGCAGCTCGAGGTGCAGCTGGCGCTCCGGCTCCATCAGCTGGTCGCCTAGAACGGCCTAGGAACGGCGCCGGCTCAGCCAGAGATGACGGGCGGTGCCCCAGATCCCGCGCCGGAAGAGCAGCACCACGGTCACGAAGACGGCGCCGGTGACGATCCCGATCCCGTCGAACCCGGACGAGGCCAGGTAGTCGGCGAGCATCACGATCAGGCCGGCGCCGATGACGCCGCCCCACAGCGTCCCGATCCCGCCGAGCACGGTCATCAGGACGACCTCGCCGGAGGTTGCCCAGTGCAGCTCGGGCAGCGCCACGAAGCCGTGCGATACGGCGAAGACGCCGCCGGCCAGCCCGGAGAGCCCGGCAGAGAGCACGAAGGCGATCAGCTTGTAGCGCTCGACGTCGTAGCCGAGCGCCCGCGCCCGAGGAGCGTTGTCACGGATCGCGACCAGCACCCGCCCGAAGGGGGAGTGCACGATCCGCCAGGCGGCCCACATCCCGAGCAGGATGATCGGCAGCGCCGCGTAGTAGAAGAAGAACGAGTCGGTCTCGACGGCCTCGATCCCGAAGAACGAACGCGGCACGCCCTGGAGCCCGTTCT
>JALZDD010000985.1 GCA_030862715.1 Actinomycetota bacterium
GGTCTCCACCGGAGGCATTGCCTCCAGCGGTGGGTTGGCCGAGAGGCGAGGCAACGGACTGCAAATCCGTGTACACGGGTTCAAATCCCGTACCCACCTCGAAGCACCACCCTGATAAATTGAAGCAGTACCAAATTTAAAACAGCACGGACGATTGGCGCAGCGGTAGCGCGCTTCCTTGACACGGAAGAGGTCACTGGTTCAAACCCAGTATCGTCCACCAACGAGACCCCCGTCCGACCAGGCAATACGCCAGGAGGACGGGGTTCTTTCATCCCCTGAGCACCTGTGGATCACCGACGAGCAGCTGACGATTAGACCGCGACCCCGGGTCAGTGCCCGAGGCCGCGGCGCCAACAGCACATCGTCGTGGTGTCACTCTCTGCGTGACGCTCCTCCGCCCGAAGGCCCGGAGATTCACAACCAGACGTCACCCCTAGGCTGCCCTGCCAGCGCCCACCACGGTAACCAACCACGTGCCACCGATGCACGCGACTGCGAACGCTCCGCGAGATCTATGCATCCCGTCTCCAGGGACTCGGCCGATGACGAGGGGGCGGTCGCTGGTTCAAACCCTGTATCGTCCGCCGAGAGATCGGCGTCGAGTTGCGGGCATACAGTTCAGGGCCGATTGCTCGCCTCAGCCATTGTCGAAGCTAACAGCTGGGCACCGGCTCGATCTCTCGCGAGGAGCTGGTGACGAACTCCAGACGCAAGCCATCGGTCCGCGAAAGAACGATCGCGTGCCCGCGTTCGGGCGTCCACCGCTGCGGGAGCAGGACGTACTGGTCGTCGGCGTAAAGCACCAGCACCAGTCCGTCGTATCGAAAGCCGAAGGCGGACTCTGCTCCCGGGCAGGGTAGCTCCCGCACGCCGACCTGGTTCAGATTGAGACGCTGCGCGCTGTAGACGATCGCCTTCGGATGGTCCGAGATTGTCTGTACGAATTCCTTGGCGCGGGCGGTGCCGACCGCCGCGGCGTAGTCGTTCGCGGCCCAGAACAGACTCAGACCGACCAGAGCGAACACCGCAGACCACTCGATCCAGGGAACCCAATGACTCTTGTTCGCCGGGATCGGGTCGGCTCGTTCGTCGCGCCGCCGGCGGGCGGCGTACCACAGGAGGAGGACGCCGGACGCGAGGCACAAAGGCGCTACCGCCAGCGACTGATTGAACGGCGTACGCCACAGAATCCGCGACAGCCCGTTCACGACCAGCAACAGGCCTGCTCCGGCCGCGACGCGCGTCGCAACCGGAGCGATGCGGTCGCGGATGCGCGCATGAAGCCGTTCGGGCAACATCGCCGGGACCCACACCGCAGTCAGTCCCGCGACCGCAGCCACAGTGATCGGGACGAACAGGCCGTCGACCGCGCGCATCAGATAGTCCTGGGTCGTCAGCCCTAGCAACGTGGAGTTCACGCCGAAGTAGTCGAAGAACCAGTAGGCGTGGGACCAGCCGAAGTAGAAGAAGACCGCGGTCAACAAGCTGGTCGGCGCGATGATCTCCGCAGCGATCCTCCCGATACGGGACAGTTCGAAGGAGCCGTCGGCCGTCGTGTCGGTCTCGTCACGAACCGGGGTCGACATCTGAGAGGTCGTCCTCCTCGCCGGTGCCGTCTCCTTCCGTCTCCTCGTCCGTCGAATCCGGGTCGTCGCACGGCTGGGTACCGGCCACGATCAGCACCGACGCACCGCGCTCGACGGACGAGCCCTGAGCCGGATCGGTGCGTACGAACTTGCAGACACCGAAGTTGGGATCTGCCTCGACCACCCGGAGATCGATGCAGAGGTCACCGCCACACTGCTCGCGAACACTCGCCTCGATCTCCGCGCGCACCTCGTTGAGCGGTCTGCCCTGATCCTGGACGATGCTCGGGATGTTGATCGGCGCTCCTTGGCCTCCGTTGCCGCCGCCGTTACCGCCGCCGTTCCCGCCGCCCCCGTTGTCGCCGTTCCCATCACCGCCACCAGTGGGAGAGTCCGCGCTGCACCCGCACAGCGTCATCAGCCCGGCCACCAGCATTCCGGCAACCCGCGATCTCATCGTCTGTCCCGCCTCCTCATTTGAGGTGCCTTGTAATGACAAGTCGATCCGACGGCCTGAGCGCCGTGGTCGATAACCACCTGCGAACGAATTCCGAATCGGGACTCAGAACCAGGAAACAGCAAAGGGTGCCCGGCGCGCATCGCCCTTTCGAGGCAAAAGGAGATAGTCCGGTTTGATCACGGAAACGGCGACGGACAGAAGCACGTACAGGGCCCTTTGGTGGAGTTGGCGTCAGTCCACCGGACCATGCTGGATGAGGTCAGCCGGGCTGTACGCCCGCCCTGAGCCCTCGCTCGGTGCCATCGATGATCGCTCCCCATGGGAGGGCTTGGTCCGAGGGCATCTGATGGGGTGGGTGGAGGGGCCAGACGTCGGGGCCCTCGATGAGGTTCACGCCGGCGGCGCGTAGGGCTGCGACGTGGGATGGCCAGGCGGGATGCTCGGCGTGGGCGGCGTTGATGAGCGGAAAGAGCACGACCGGGACGGTCGTGAGGCTCTCGGTGACGACGGTGAGTGCCTGGTTGTCGGCGACGCCCAGGGCGATCTTGGCGGTGCTGTTGAAGGTCGCGGGGGCTACGACGATGGCGTCGAGCTGCGCCGGGTGGGTGCGTGGCTCCCAGGGAAGTCGGCTCGGCCCACGTACCGGGAAGCCGGTCGCGGCCTCTATGCGGGCCGCCTCGCCGTTCGCGGTGAGCCAGGTGAAAGCCGTTGGTGTCAGGGTCACCGGCACCTGGTGGCCGGCGTCCAGCAGTGGGGCGACCAACTCGTCGCAGAGGTCCTCCACACCGCCTGCAGCGCAGGCAATGACTCCGATGATGGCCACGCCGAGAGCGTACGTGACATGGATCAGTCGATCAGGCCGGCCTCACGCGCCATCCGGACGGCGTGGACTCGGTTGTTGGCGTTGAGCTTGCGGGTGGCGCTCTTGAGGTAGGACTTCACCGTGCTCTCCACGATCCCGAGGGCCTCGGCGGCCTGCCGGTTGCTGCTGCCGAGCGCCACCTGGCGCAGGACGTCGAGCTCGCGGGCGGCCAGGCGTACGGCCGGAGCGAGCCGAGGCGGCTGCTTCTCCCCCGGCGCCGCGGTGAGCCGCAGCACCATGGCCTCGAGGCGGCTGCGGACCTCGGGGTCGAGCACCTGGCCGGCGAGGTCGGTGAGCTCGGCCGCCATCTCCCGACGTTCGGCGAGGTCGCGCTTCGCTGCCGCCTCGTCCGGGCTCGGAGCCCGAGTCGGCGCGGGCGCGAGCCGGGAGAGCCGGTTGCGGACCTCGTCGTCGATCAGGATCTCGCGCTCGAGGGTGCGGATCAGCGGCCGCAGCGAGTCGAACCAGACGCCACCGAGACCGAGCCGCGAGCGGGAGGCGAGGTAGATGAGCATCCGCGGCGCACGGTCGACCAGGATCGGCAGGGCGGCGACGGTCTGGATCTGCTCCTGAGCGACGGCGGTGTCGTAGAGGTGGGTGATCCCGCGAGCGGTGTAGTAGTGGTCGACGGAGCCGGGCTGGCGGGTCTGCAGGGTCTTCCCGCCCAGGCCTTCCCCGTTGACGACCCGCAGACCGCGTAGTGAGGCGCCCTTCGCGCCACAGGTCGCGGTGATGTCGATGGCGGTGCCGTCGCCGCGCACCGGGCCACCGAACGCGAGGTCCAGCCCCGACGCGGTCCGGAAGGAGGCCAGCGTCTGGGCGATCCGGGACCCGTCGTACGGCGCCTCTGGGGCGATGGCGGTGGTGCTCATGGCGTTGAGCGTAAGTGACGACCATCACA
>JALZDD010000991.1 GCA_030862715.1 Actinomycetota bacterium
GCGGTCATGCTGGCCGGAGCGCTGGTGGTGAGCGCTTGCGGCGGTTCGGGCGCGAGCACCGACAGCGATGACGTCGACACCACGGTGGACGGGGAGGGCCGCACGCTCACGTTGTGGCACTACGAGAACGAGACCAGTGCCATGGGCGTGGCCTGGAAGGCCGCGATCGAGCAGTTCGAGAAGGAGACGGGCGCGAAGGTCGAGTTCGAGGCAAAGTCCTTCGAGCAGATCCGCACCACTGCCAGCCAGGTGCTCAACTCCGACAAGGCACCCGACGTCATGGAGTACAACAAGGGCAACGCGACGGCGGGCCTGCTCGCCAGCCAGGGCCTCCTGACAAACCTCGACGGTGCCGTCAAGGCCTACAAGTGGGAGGACAAGCTCGCCCCGAGCCTGCAGACCACCGCGACGTACGACAGCAAGGGCGTCATGGGTTCGGGCAGCTACTTCGGCATCCCGAACTACGGCGAGTACGTCGAGTTCTTCTACAACGAGGACCTCTTCAAGAAGCACGGGGTCAAGGTGCCCACCACCTTCGAGGAGCTCGAGCAGGCGATGGCCGCGTTCGAGGCCAAGGGCATCACGCCGCTGGCCGAGTCGGCCGCGGAGTACCCGCTCGGTCAGCTCTGGTACCAGCTCGCCCTCACGAAGGCCGACCGTGACTGGGTCGACGGCTACCAGACCTACACCGAGAAGGTCGACTTCACCGGCCCCGAGATCAGCTATGCCACCGAGACGATCAAGGACTGGACCGAGAAGGGCTACATCTCCGAGAACGCCACCGGGCTCAAGGCCGATGACGCCGGAGTCAGCTTCATCAACGGCGCAGCGCCGATGTTCTTCTCCGGCAGCTGGTGGTACGGCCGGTTCGTCGAGGAGGCGAAGTTCAACTGGAGCACCGGGCTGTTCCCCGGTGCCGAGATCTCGCCCGGCTCCTCCGGCAACGTGTGGGTCGTACCGACCCAGGCGAAGGAGAAGGACCTGGCCTACAAGTTCATCGACATCACGATGAGCCCGGAGATCCAGAACCTGATGGGAAACAACGGCGGGGTGCCGGTGGCCGCCGACCCCGAGGCGATCACCGACGAGAAGAGCAAGGAGCTCATCGCCAACTTCAACACCCTGACCGAGCAGGACGGGCTGGGGTTCTACCCGGACTGGCCGACCCCGACGTTCTACGACGAGCTCAACGCCGGTCTGCAAGAGGTGCTCAACGGCACCAAGACGCCCGACGAGGTCAACGAGGAGCTCGGCGGCCTCTACCAGGACGGCGTCGACAGCATCACCGGCGGCTCCTGACCTGATGACGCCCTCGAAGACCCAGCAGCCGGCGGGCTACTGGTGGTACCTCCTGCCCGGGCTGCTGCTGGTGTCGGCGATCGTGATCGTCCCGCTGGGGATGAACATCTACTACAGCTTCACCTCCTACCGCGGCATCCTGCCGCCGCAGTGGATCGGGCTGGAGAACTGGCAGCGGCTCTTCGACGACGCCAAGTTCTGGACGTCGTTCCGCAACAGCATCGCCATGATCGTGGCGATGGTGGTCGTACCGACGCTCCTGGGCCTGCTCATCGCCTCGGTGCTGTTCGACCTGGTCGGGAAGCGGTTCGGCGGGAAGGTGGCCAGCTTCCTGCGGGCCACCTACTACATCCCGCAGATCATCCCGATCGTGGTGGCGGCCATCGTGATCGGTTGGATCGCGCGTCCCGACGACGGCGCCCTCAACTCCGTCCTCGACACGATCGGGCTCGACGGCGCCCGGCAGAACTGGCTCGGCGACCCGGCCTGGGCGTTGCCGACGATCATGGTGGTGCTGATCTGGGTGCAGATCGGCTATCCGGTGGTCGTCTTCATGGCGGCGCTCGCGCGGGTCGACCCCGAGCTCTACGAGGCCGCCGAGCTCGACGGGGCCAACTGGTGGCACCGCTTCCGGGCGATCACGGTCGCGGTGATCCGCCCGGAGATCTTCGTGGTGGCCCTGACCTGCACGATCGCGGCGCTGAAGGTCTTCGCGCCGGTCTACGCGCTGACCCGCGGCGGTCCGGGCACATCGACGATCGTGCCCAGCTACTACTCCTACAGCGAGTTCTTCCAACGTACGCAGGTTGGCTACGGCGCCGCGATCTCGACCGCGCTGACCGTGGTGATCATCGCCGTTTCACTGGTCTTCCTGATCGCGCAGCGGCGCGTCGAGCAGGCCGAGGAGCAGCGATGAGAAGCTCGAGGAAACGGAAGCCGCTGGATTGGGTGCTGCTGAGCCTTGCCGTGCTCGGGGCACTGGTCGTGGTCGCCCCGCTGCTGCTGATCGTGCTCAACTCGTTCAAGTCCCCCGACGACTACAACCAGGGTGGCCCGCTGCAGCTGCCCTCACACCTCTACTTCGATGGCCTGGCGCGGTTCTGGGAGGCCTCGGACTTCCCCACGAAGGTGTGGAACAGCATCTTCATCTCCGCGATGGTGGCGGTGCTGGGTGTGCTGGTCTCGCTGTTCAATGCCTACGCCCTCGGAATCGGCCGGGCCCGGGGCAGGTTACCGCTGCTGGTCGTGTTCCTGCTGGCCAACATGCTGCCGCAAGAGGCGCTCCTCTACCCGCTCTACAACATGTCGAAGGCGGTCGGGCTCTACGACAGCCAGTGGTCGGTGATCATCATCTTCACCGTCATCCAGAGTGCGTTCGGCACCTACCTGCTCACCAGCGTCTACAGCGGGTTCCCACGCGAGCTGCTCGAGGCGGCCTCGATCGACGGCGCCGGCCGATGGCGCACCCTGTGGCAGGTGGTCGTGCCGGTGTCGTGGCAGACGCTGTCGGTGCTGCTGATCTTCTTCTTCATCTGGACCTGGAACGAGTTCCTGATCCCGACGACCTTCCTGGTCAGCAACGACAAGCAGACCGTGCCGCTCGCGGTGGCCGCACTCCAGGGCGAGAAGCTGATGGACGTCACCACCACGAGCGCCTCGGCCCTGCTCGGCCTGATCCCCACTCTCGTCTTCTTCCTCATCTTCCAGCGCACGCTCACCCGCGGGGTCACCGCCGGGGCGATCAAGTGAGAAAGGCTCACCCGTGAAGTTCACCGACGGTTTCTGGCGCACCCTGCCGGGCGTGGAGATGCTCTATGCCAAGGAGGCCTACGACCTGGAGGCGACCGAGGACAGCCTGGTGGTCACCGCGCCGACCAAGGTCATCGAGTCCCGTGGCGACACCCTCAACCGGCCGACGCTGACGGTCACCCTCAGCTCACCGCTGGAAGGCGTCATCGGCGTACGCATCGAGCATCTGCGCGGGGCCCGCAAGCCCCGCGGGTTCGAGCTGGTCGGCGCGGAGGAGGGAGTGGCGAAGGCCGCCACCAGCGAGGCTGGCGGTGTGCTGCGCAGCGGTCCGCTGCGGGCCACCGTCGCGGCCGGGGCACCGTGGGAGCTGCGGTTCGAGGCCGACGGCAAGGTGCTGACCCATAGCGGCGAGCGGTCGGTCGGCTACGCCGTCACGGCCGGTGAGACGTACGTCCACGAGCAGCTCGCGCTCGATGTCGGCGAGCTCGTCTACGGGCTCGGTGAGCGGTTCGGGCCGTTGGTGAAGAACGGGCAGACCGTGGATGTGTGGAACGCCGACGGCGGCACGTCCAGCGACCAGGCGTACAAGAATGTGCCCTTCTACCTCACCAACCGCGGCTACGGGGTGCTGGTCAACCACTCCGGGAAGGTCTCCTTCGAGGTCGGCAGCGAGTCGGTCGAGCGGGTGCAGTTCTCGGTGCCGGGGGAGAGCCTGGACTACTTCATCGTCTACGGCCCGACGCCGGAGGAGATCCTGGAGCGCTACACCGCGCTCGTCGGGCGGCCGGCGCGGGTGCCGGCGTGGAGCTATGGCCTGTGGCTCTCGACCAGCTTCACCACCGACTACGACGAGGAGACCGTCGCCGGTTTCCTGGACGCGATGGCCGAGCGTCGCCTGCCGCTGTCGGTGTTCCACTTCGACTGCTTCTGGATGCGCGAGTTCAACTGGTGCGACTTCGAGTGGGATCCGCGCACGTTCCCAGATCCCGACGGGATGCTCGAGCGGCTGCACACCGAGCGTGACCTGCGGGTCTGCGTCTGGATCAACCCTTACATCGCGCAGCGCTCTCCGCTCTTCGACGAGGCCGCTGACCTGGGATTTCTGGTGCGGCGGGCGAGCGGCGAGGTCTGGCAGTGGGACATGTGGCAGGCCGGGATGGCGCTGGTCGACTTCACCAACCCGGACGCCACCGAGTGGTTCAAGTCGAAGCTGCGCCGGCTGGTCGAGCAGGGTGTCGACTGCTTCAAGACCGACTTCGGCGAGCGGATCCCGACCGACGTCGTCTACCACGACGGATCCGACCCCGTGCAGATGCACAACTGGTACACCCAGCTCTACAACCAGGCCGTGTACGACGTCCTGGTCGAGCAGCGCGGCGAGGGCGAGGCGGTCCTCTTCGCCCGCTCGGCCACCGTCGGCGGCCAGCGGCTGCCGGTGCACTGGGGTGGCGACAGTACGCCGACCTATGAGTCGATGGCCGAGACGCTGCGTGGCGGGCTGTCGCTGGCGATGAGCGGGTTCGGGTTCTGGAGCCATGACATCGGTGGGTTCGAGGGCACGCCGGATGCCGGGTTGTTCAAGCGCTGGACCGCGTTCGGGATGCTCTCCAGCCACTCCCGGCTGCACGGCAGCGGCTCCTACCGGGTGCCGTGGACCTTCGACGAGGACCCGATGACCGGTGCCGTCGACGCGGGGCCGCAGAGCGCGGTCGCGGTGACCAGACGGTTCACCGAGCTCAAGCTCTCCCTGATGCCCTATCTGTACGCCGCCGGGCTGGCCGCCAGCTCCCGCGGGGTCCCGATGATGCGGCCGCTGGCGATGGCCTTCCCCGATGACCTCGGGAGCGCGTACGTCGACCGGCAGTATCTGCTCGGTCCGGACCTCCTCGTCGCGCCGGTGTTCGCGCCCGACGGCTCCGTCGATGTCTACCTGCCGCCGGGCCGCTGGACCGACTGGTGGACCGGCCGGGTCGTGGAGGGCGGCGGCTGGCGCCGCGAGCAGCACGGCTTCGACACCATCCCGCTCTACGTACGCTCCGGGGCGGTCGTGCCGATCGGAGCTCGCACGGACCGGCCCGACTACGACTACCTGGACGGCCTCGAGCTGCGCGTCTTCCCAGGTCTGGAGGCCGGCCAGGAGCGTGTGGTCGAGGTGGTCACCCCGGACGGGGTCTCGGCGACGTACGCCGTGGCGATGGGTGCCGATGGGCAGCCGCGGGTGACGACGACGTCGACCGCGCCCTGGCGGGTGGAGATCGTCATGCCTTACTGACGCCTTCGTCGCCGAGGTGCTCCCCGAAGAAAGCGAGGATGCGCCGCCAGGCGTCCTCCGCCTCGGGCTCGGAGTAGTTGAAGCCGACCACGCGCTCCAGGTCGGGCATTGGCCGGGGAAAGCCCCAGTCGTTCATGAAGCTGTGCCCGACGCCGGGATACTCCTTGACGTCGCGGGGCACATCGCCCTCGGCGAGCGCCGCCTCGATCTTGGCCGCGGCGCCGGGCAGGGTGCGGTCCTTGGCGCCGTAGCTGGCCACCATCGGGCACGAGGAGCTGAGCGAGGACAGGTCCCTCCGCAGCATGCCGTAGTTGGGCGCGGCGGCGTCGAAGATGCCGCGCGGGGCCAGCAGGAGGGTGAAGCCGCCGCCCAGGCAGAAGCCGACGACGCCGACCTTGCCGGTGCAGCGTGGATCGTCGGCGAGGTGGTCGCGAGCGGCGATCAGGTCGTCGACGGCGGTGCCTTTGCCGGTCACCAGCGACTTCATCGTGCTGACGACGCAGCCGACCTTCGGGCCCCGCTCGTAGAGCGAGGGGGTCAGCGCCAGGTAGCCGTTGGCCGCGAACCGGTCACCGATCCGCTTGATGTCCGAGGTCATGCCGAGGATGTCCTGCACGACCACCACCCCGGGCCAGGGCCCTGGACCCTCGGGAACCGAAAGATAGCCACGGGTCGGGCCCGCGGGTGCCGCATAGTCGATCATCGACATCTCATCACCTCGCTGGGATCCTTGCAGGTACGACGGTCCTGCAGACCGGATGCCGCGCGACCCGATAGGATTTTGTGGTGATTCGCCAGGCTCGGGGTCTTGACGGAGGCCGGGGTGCGCCATGAGGGCATGTTCGGTCCCAGGCTCCGCCAGCTGCGCGAGTCGCGTTCGCTGACACAGGGCGCGCTGGCGCGGGCCGCGGGGGTCAGCGTCGCCTCGATCCGCGACCTCGAGCAGGGGAGGACGAGGCGGCCGAGGGCGGCTTCGCTGCGTGCGCTCGCTGAGGCGCTGGACCTGAGCGCCGAGGAGACGGTCCGGTTCGCCGAGGCCTTCGCACCCGCCCGCGAGGCCGACGGCGCGGTGGTGAGCATCGCCGTCCTCGGCCCGACCGTCGTGGTCCGCGACGGGGTTCCGGTCGACGTTCCCGATCAGGTCGGGCTGCTGCTGCGGCGGCTGGCTCTGGAGCCGGGGGAGAGGGTCGGGCGCGACGAGCTGCTCGACCTGCTGTGGCCCGAGCTGACCTCCGCCGAGTCGGGCAGGCGTCTGGCCCAGCTGCTCCGGCGTCTGCGCGCCCTCGTCGCGCCGATCGTGGTCACCCAGGACGGCAACACCCTCCGCCTCGACGCCTCGGCCGACGAGCTCGACCTGGTCCGCTTCCGGGAGCTGACCAGGACCGACGAGATGGCCCCGCTCGCCGAGGCCGTCGGCCTGTGGCTCGGGCGTCCCGAAGGTTTCGATCGGGCGCCGTGGCTGTCGAGCACCATCGAGGACGAGTACGTCGCGGTCGTGCTCAGATGGGCGACCTTGGGCGTTGCCGAGGGTAGGCCACTCGAGGCGCTCCCGGTCGTGGGCGAGCTCGCCCGGTTGCGGCCGCTGGACGAGCCGTTGTGGGCGGCGTACGTGAAGGTGCTGGCCGCAGCCGGTCGGCAGGCCGAGGCGCTCGCCGCCTACGACACGGTCCGGTCCGTCCTGGCCGAGGAGCTCGGGCTGGACCCGAGCCCGGTCCTCGAGGACGTACGCCAAGGGACCCTGGAAGGGCGCTGGCACACCCGGCGCCCGACGCTGGTCGAGGATGCCCGCAGGCGGGACGTACCTCGGGAGGTGCCGGCGGCGCCGGCGCTGATCGGGCGTGACACCGAGCTCGCCATGCTGGCCGCCGGGCTTGGCGAGGGCGGCGGCGCGGCGGTGCTCGTCACCGGGCCGGCCGGCTCCGGGAAGAGCGCGCTGGCGCTGACCGCCGCGGCCCGGCTGAGCGGCGACTTCCCGGACGGCCAGCTCTACGCCGATCTCCACGGTGTCTCGGGCGAGGCGGTCGAGCCCGGCTCGGTGCTGCGGCGCTTCCTACGCTCGCTCGGCCTCTCCGGCCAGCAGATCCCGACCGACGACGCCGACGCCGCGGCCCTGCTCCGCAGCGAGCTCTCCGACCGCCGGATGCTGATCGTGCTGGACAGCGTCGACAGCCCCGGCCAGGTCATCCCGCTGCTGCCCGGACTCGGCGCCAC
>JALZDD010001002.1 GCA_030862715.1 Actinomycetota bacterium
GCGCCCACGACCTCGGAGATCAGCCGCCGTTCGCAGTACGCGTTCGACCGATTGGCCGAGGCCGGCTGGCATGTCGCGAAGCTCCAGGTCGACAGTTCCTGGCTGGTCGGTACCGGTGGGGCCGTCATGGTCGACTCAGAGCAGACCACGGTACTGCGCAGTTGCGTTATGAAGCCCGAGCAGCTCGCTGTGGCTGATGAGTTCGCCGACGCTGTGATCTCGTTCCTAGCTGACGGGTCCCTAGGGTCGGCGCACTGACCGCGGTGTGGGTAACAAACGGACGTTCAAGATGACGACTTATCGAAAGGGCTGGAGATGACCTGGTCGCGCATGTGGCCACCAGCACTTATGTCGCCAAGGCCGAGAACGTGCCTAGCCATCGGCTTCGGCGTCAAGGCCGCGCAGAACGGTTACAGCGTGCTCTCCGACACCGCGAGCCAGTGATCAACCGCCTCACCATCGCTCACAACGTCGGCCAACTGCAAGCCGAATTGAAGAAGATCCGCCGTCACAAACTGATCATCGTAGACGAGGTGGACTACATCCCCGTCGACACTGATGATGCGAACCTCTTCTTCCAGCTCATCGCGTCGCGCTACGAGCAGGGCTCGATCATCGTCACGTCCAACTTGCCCTTCGACCGCTAGAGAGACCTTCAGCGACGACGTCTTCGCCGCAGCTATGATCGTTGTCACGGTCAACACCAGACTGCGATCGGTGGCCGACGTCAGCATTTGCCGGGGTCCACGGCGAGTCCCTTGGGCTGGAACCAACGCCTCCACGATCCCGGCGCTCCACAACACTGAGGCTTCAAGGCCTCCCATCGTCCTGCTCGTCACTTTGACGGTATTCCGGGACGCGATTCTCCTTCGGTCATAGCACAGGCGCGTGACACCACGCAGAGCAAGATGCGAGGTTCCCGACAGGACTCGACCGGAGCGCGGTGGGCCGGGTCCTGTCGGGGTGCCGCTTATCGAGGCCGGGCGGCGGTTTCCGGCGTGATACGGATGTAGCTTGCCGGGTCGGTCCGGTCGCCGTGGCCTATGTAGCGGGACTGGGCAGGGTACGGGAACAGTGGCCGAGTCCCGAGCAGGACGCCGGTCGGGTCGTAGTGCTCGCCCAGAATTGAGTCGGGGGCGGTGTCGTGCTCCACCCAGTTCATCAGCGCTGCCATACCGCCAGCCAGGGTCAGACCGGGACCGTCGCTCGGGGCGCCGTGCCCGTCGCCGGGCGACAGGAACAGTCTCAGGAATCGGTCGGTGTTCTCCTGGCCGCCCATCGCCTCCAAGACCCGTTGATAGTAGTGCAGGGTTCCTTCGGGGAAGATGAGCTCATCGGCCAGGCCGTGGGAGAGCAACACCTTTGCCCCCGCATCGCGCAGGGCCGACAGGTCGGGACTGTCGGTGTCCAGCGCGGCGAACTCTGCCACGCTGCGGTCGAAAAGCTGCTCGAAATCTCCGTAGGTCAGTGTTGTCCAATCCCAGTCCGGCTCCCGCGCTACCCAGCCACCGAGGTAACCCTGCGCCACGAAGAACGGCACGGGTTGCACCTGCCCGTCGACGTCCACGCTGCCCGCCAGCCCGGCGCCGGCCCCGACCGGTTCGCCCCAGCATTGGGTGCCGGGACGCAGGCCATACCAGAGTTGCTCGCCCGAGGACCGGCGCGGGCCATCCCAGATCTTGCGCATGACGCGGGCGTCGGACTCCGTGATCGCGCCCGCGTCGGTGGGCGTGCCGACGATGCTGTACGGATCCCAGTCCGGGACCGCGACGTCGGGCAGGAAATGGTCGCCGTCGCGCCCGACGGATTCGAGTACCGCCTCGCGGAAAGCCTCGAGCTTAGCTGGGGCCAACGGGTTGTTCTCTTCCTTCATCACTAGGACCGGCCAGATCTCGGCAACGATGAACCGGCTCCAGTTCAGCGCCGGGTCGACGGCCCAGATCCCGTCGTAGTCCTGCGGGTAGCGCTGGGCCTGCATCATGGCCTGTCGGCCGCCGCCCGATCCGCCCTGAAAGTAGGAGTACTGCGGCGGTTCGCCGTAGACGGCTTCGGTGACCGCTTTCCCGATGATGGTCATCTCATGGGTGCTGCGGTGTACCCAGTTTTCGATCAGGTCCCAGTCCAGATCCCGGGTCTCAGGGTCCAGGCCCCAGTCGATCGGTCGCGGATCCCGGTTGCCAGCGTCGGTCCCCGCGGCGGCGAACCCGTTCCGAACGGCGGTTGGGATGGTGCTAATTCGGTTGGGCACGGGGAATGGGTTGACCCAGCCGGGCTCTGTCCGGTTCCCGCCGCCAGCACAACCCAGAAAGCGGCCGTTCCAGTCCAGCGGGAGCCAGACGATCACCTCGGCGACATGCCCGCCGGGACCGGCCTGCCGGATGCGGATGTCGCAGTAGTCGGGGAGGTCGGTGATCTCCGGCAGCGGAGGAAATCCGGGCATGGCCAACTGCGGTGGCTGGAATCGTCCGGTGGTGTTGACGGTGACAGACACCACTTCGGCGCCGTCGAGGTGGGAGATCGCCGCTGCGACGACCTCAGATGTGCAGCGTTCGAGGGCTTGGGGATTGCGGACCGTGCGGTCCGCGGTTACCCATTGGTCGGGGCTCACCCGGCTGAACTTCGGTGACATCGTCATGCATACTCCTCAAGAATCGGACGTGGCGACAGTCGCCGCGCGAGTGGTTTGATGGATCAAAGGTTCGCCCATTCGTTGTTTGCGGTTGGGCGGGGTAAACTTCGCGTGGCGGGCGGAATTACCTCGAACCAACCGACGACGGATTCGGGGCCACAACGGGGAGTTAGCGCCTTGGGCCACGAGGCTCTGGATGATCGCGGATCGCTTGCCGAGGGCAGTGTGGCCGGCGTCGGTCAACGGCAGCATCTTCTCGCCGCCGGGGTGTCGGAGCGTGTCGAGACGAAGCCAACTGGCGGCCGGCCGTTGCTGAGTCTCGGCGACCGCCCCGCACCCGAGCGCGGCCTCCAGGGAAGAGGTGCCCCTGCGCTGAAACGCCACGCCCAACGCAGGCTTGCCGATCGCGGGGATGTCGCTTTTTGCCTGCGGATGCAACTGGTGGGCTGCCCAGCGCCGTGTGGCCCAGGCGACTTGGGCCGAACGACACAAACGACCTAGCGAACCACGGCTGCTTGCGCATCCTACCCACGTTGATTTCTGAACGCGCGGTAACGGTCGCAGCAGATCGACGACACCGCCCAAGCCACGAGTCCCGCGATGAGCACGACCTGGGGTCCTCGGTCGGTCAACGGCCGGGCCAGTTGCATCGCCGCGGCCCCCTTCGGTAAGAGCCGCGCAGAAGCACCGTCGGCACGTCCTCATCGCCCGTGCGTGGCGAACCCCGGTCGGCAGCATCATCGTGTCGTCGCGCACTGGGACATCGATGGAGCGTTCGATGCACAACGCCGGCCCTGTCCGCGGTGGCGGCATCACGACTGTCTCGAGACGGGGCCTGGTCAGGTTTAGCGTTCGCATTAACGTCGTCCGCCTGTGTCCGGGCCATGGCCGGGTAGCGCGCCGGTAAGGGCAGACTGGATGCGGAACAGTCGTTCGGCGAACTCTTCTACGTCCAGCGGCGCCGGCCCGTCGACCAGCCAAGCAGTGAGCGCCATCGTCGATCCGCCGGTGAGGTAATCCGCCATGTCTTCGACGGTCTGTTCGTCGAGGTCGCCGTACCAGCGCCGGGCCATCGCGATGCTGAATGGGCGGAACAAGCTGTTAAGCGTGCGGGCCGCTGCGTACGCACACGAGCCGGTCAGTGTCGCGCGATAGAAGTCTCGATGCTCGGCGAAGTGACCGACTACAGCTAGTCTGGTGGACGGCGCGTAAGGGTCCTCCGACAGTCGGGGCAACAGTTCTTGCGCTACAAGGTTCGCGGTGGCCGCGATCAGGAGGCCGTCGCGGTCACCGAAATGCTGGTACATCACACGTCGACTGACGTCGGCTTCGTGTGCGAGTTCGGTCGCCGATACCGCGGTCGTGCCACGCTCGCCAACTAGCCGCACCGCCGCGGACAACAACGCCGACTGCGACCGCCGTGCTCGCCGGTCGGTGACAGTCGGACTAGTCGGGATGTCGAACAGCATGCACGAAGCGTAACAGTTGCGCATTAATGCGCAACTGTTACGCTTCATGCATGCCGTGATTGGGCGAGTTTTCCGACCTCGCTGAGAAGGTCAGGGGTTCGAATCCCCTCAGCTCCACAAGTGAAGACGTACTAGAACACCTGACATCGGTCGAATCCGGTGCTGGTGCGAGGGCGGCGAACGGCTCGGAGAGTCGGATCGTCGCCCTTTCGTCTTCGCTGATGTCGATGCCGTCGGTGAGTGCCTGGTTGGCGAGCCGTTTGCCGTGGTCGTTGGTGCGGGCGTAGAGCGTTGCGCAGTCGACCAGCAGGCTGAGCGCGGTGGCGAGTTGCTTGCGTGATCCTTCGTGCTGGACGTGTTCGCTGGCAAGCCTGCGGTCGATGTCGGCCAGTCCTGCGCGGATGCGGTCTTGGTGGCGCTTGAGCGTCTCGAGGTCGATGGCGTCGGCGAAGTGCGCGGCGAGGAGCTTGTCGCTTTCGTTCTGGAGCCGGCAGCGGTTCTCGGTCAGCTCGGCCAGTTCTTGGGAGCGGGAGGCCAGGCGTTCGTCGAACGCGGCCTCGACTTGCGCGGCGAGGGCGGTGTACTCGTCTTCGGTGATGGCGATCTCTTGGCAGCAGTCGGCGACCAGTTGCTCGGCAACCCCGACCGGGACGGCGCGGCGGGTGCACTTCTTGCGTTTGGAGGCGCGGCCGGAGCAGACGTAGTAGTCGTACCGGACGCCTTGCTTGTTGGCGGGGTAGTCCAGTTGCATCCGTGACCCGCACGCCCCGCAGAACAGGGAGCCTTTGAGGTAGTGGTCGTGGGTGCGGCGTCGTTCGGAGGCGATCTTGCGTGCGTCGAGCAGGGTCTGGACCTGCTGCCAGGTGTCAATGTCGATGAGTGGTTCGTGGGTGCCTGGCTGTTCGGCTCCTTTGTAGCGGACGATGCCGATGTAGTAGGGGTTGCGCAGGAGCTTGAAGAACCCCGAGCGTGCCACCGGCCCGGAGGGACGTTTCGGGGTGGGGACGGTGGTGAGTCCGCGGGCGGTGACCTCGGCGAGGAGGTCCACGACGGTGCTGTCGCCGGTGGCGTACTGCTCGAACACCCACCGCACCAGCGGGGCGCGGTCGGGGTCGATTTCGACGGTGCGGTACTCGCGGCCTTGCTCGTCACGCTTGCGGACGTTGAGGTAGCCGATGGGTGCACGCATCGGGGTGCCGCCGGTCTCGAACTTCTGCGTCAAGCCTTTGGCGACCTCGGTGGCGAGGTTCTTGGAGTAGAACTCCGCGATGCTCGACATGATCCCGTGCAGCAGCATCCCCCGAGGGGGTCTCGTCGATGTTCTCGGTCGCCGACACCAACGTGACCCCGGCCTGCACGAGACGGCGGTGGATCTCCACGTCATCGAGGCGGTTGCGGGCGAGACGGTCGACCTTGTGCACGATGCAGAAATTGACCTGGTGGGTTGCTATGTACTCCAGCATCCGCTGCAAGTCCGGGCGGTCGGCCGAGCGGGCGGATTCGCCGGCGTCGACGAACTCGGCCACGACCCGCGCACCCAACGATTCGGCTTTGCGGGCGTTGGCCTCACGCTGTGCCGGGATCGAGAACCCCTCGTCGCGTCCGCCCTTGGACGCCTGCTCTTTGGTCGAGACCCGCTGATAGGTCACCGCCGTCAACAGCGGCAGAGCCTCCATCTTCGTCTTGGTCTGTGGGCCGGGTGCTGTCAGTGTCATCGTCGTCTCCTTGCTCACCCGCGAACGATGCGGCGGGCGGTGAATCGTGATCGTCTCGTTGACTGCCGGTGCGTCGTTGCCGCTGGTCGAGTTCGTGGGCGTGGAGCTCGTCCGCGATGTGCAGCACTAGCGCGACCAGGCGTGTGCGGTCAGGCGCCGTAGGCACCCGAACCTCGGCCGAGAGACGTCGGCCGGTGCTCGTGGTCCGGTAGTGCTTCATACCCGGTAGGTGCACGCCGGGTACGACCGTTCCCGACGGCGACGAACGGGCGAGGCTCAGCCTCGTCGGGCGAGCGCTGCTGACGCCGCCTCGCGCGGTGCTCGGCCAGCCGGGTCTTGGCGAGCAGGATCACGCTGACCGGCATGATCATCCAGGCTCCTGTCTCAGCTTGACACTTCTGCCACTGATTGAGCCGCGTGCATCGGACAGGTTGCCGTAGAGAGCCTCGTTAGCACCCAGCGCGAGGTGTCAGTAGTGACAGAGAAGGCGCCCTACGCCTATGCTCAGTAGGCGCGATGAGGCGCCATTAGGGGGAACGCATGTCTGACGCCGCAACCTGGACGGGGCCCACGTACGACCCGGAGCTCGCAGCGGCCTTGGCAGATCTGCCCGATCTACCACCAATCAACCAGGACACTCTCACCCAGATTCACCGGCCGGCGACCATGCTGGGCCTGGCTTCCATACAGCCCAGACTGGACGAGCTGAACCTGGTCCATGAAGAGGTCACGGTGGAGGGACCGCGCGGCGAGATCGTGATGTCGGTCATCCGCGCCGACACCCCGCGAACAGGGTCGACGCTGCTGTTCTCGATCCATGGTGGCGGAATGATCTCAGGAGATCGGTTCTCCAACCTCGTCAGCCTCGAACACCTCGACTGGGTCGCAGAACACAACTTGGTACTCGTCACACCCGAGTACCGGCTCTCACCCGAGTTCCCCGGTCGCTCCAGCGTAGAAGACTGCTACGCAGGACTGACCTGGGCGGTCCACAACGCGGACAGGTTCGGCATCGACCGCGAGCGGGTCATCGTCGCAGGAGCCTCAGGAGGTGGCGGCGTCGCGGCAGGCACCGTGCTGCTCGCCCGAGACAGCGGAGGACCGAAGCTGCTCGCACAGCTACTGATCTGCCCACAGCTGGACGATCGCCGGGCCACCAGCTCGTACAAGCAATACACCCGCAGCGTCCCCGGGGTCATTCTCCCGAACGAGGACATCGCATGGGCGTGGGACGCGGTACTCGGTCCCGGTCACGAGGAACGTACCGACATCGACACGTACGCGGCCCCGGCCAGGACCCTTGATCTCTCCGGGCTGCCGCCGACCTATGTCGACGCCGGCGCCGCCGAGATCTTCCGCGACGAAGCGATCGATTACGCAGCGCGGTTACTCGCAGCAGGCGTCCAGACGGAGCTCCACATCTGGCGAGGCGGCCATCACGGATTCGACGGCATCTCCCCGACCGCGGCCGTCTCGATCATGTCCCGTACGGTGCGTAAAGGTTGGCTAGCCCGAACGCTGAACGACTGATACATCGGCTCGCTCCTTACAGGACCGCTCACGAGCACCAGAGGATGGGCTTCATGCACCTTACGACGTCCTTCGCCGATCCCAACTGGGGAAAGCAGCACCGCCGAATCAAGACATTCCGCGCCATCGAGGAAGCGGGTTGGGCACTGTTCCACAAGGAGGGTTTCGCAGAGACCACCGTCGAACAGATTGCAGCCCGCGCCGGCATCTCGGCGCGGACATTCTTTCGCTATTTCGACTCCAAGGAAGCGCTCCTTTTCGGCGACTGGAAGTGGCAGCTCGACGAGCTGTCACGTCGGGTGCAGCTCGCCCCGACACAGACCACACCCCTGGGAGCCATCGAGGGCGCTGTCCTCGCGCTCGCCGAGTCAACCGAGCGCGACCGACATGCCGTGCAGTTCCGTTCCATGCTGGCAACGTCCTCCACCAGCGTGAAGGACTACTACCGACAGGTCGTGCAGCCAACCTGGGAAGACACCATCGCCCGGGCACTCGCAGGCCGCCTGGACGTTGATGTCGACACGGACCTTAGGCCCCGGCTGGTCGCCGGCATGGCTATCGCTGCGCTGAACGCGGCCATGACCGTTTGGGTCGCCGGCGACTGCCAAAGGCTGTTACCGGAGCTTACCTCGCGCGCGTTCGACCTGGCCCGGGACCCGGGATGACCCAGCACCACAGCAAGATGGACAATCGGAGGAATACATGATGGACAAGGTCGTGATCGTTACAGGCGCCGCTCGCGGCATTGGACTGGCGGTGGCGAAGGTGCTCGCGGCCGACGGCGCGTCAGTCGTGATCACCGACATCATCGATGGGGAAAAAGTCGCAGCCACCGAGGTCGGCGGAAGGGGAGCGTTCGTCAGGCAAGACGTCGCCAGCGCCGACGACTGGATACGCGTGACGGGCCTTGTCATGGAGAAGTACGGGCGCCTCGACGGGCTGGTGAACAACGCCGGCATCGTTGTGCCGTCGACCATGCTCGACACCACCCAGGACAACTGGGACCGGCACTACCGCGTCAACCAGCTCGGCACATTCCTGGGGATGAAGGCGGCCGCAGGGATCATGAAGAACACCGGCGGCGGTTCCATCGTCAACATCGGGTCCATGGCAGGCCAGAGCATCAACCCCGGAATGTTCCCCTACTCGACCACCAAGTGGGCCATCCGCGCGATGAGTAACCTGGCCGCCGCCGAACTCGGACCGCTCGGTATTCGAGTGAACTCCGTCTACCCGGGAGCGATCCAGACCGAAATGATGGGTACCGGCCCGGGGGCTGACGAGTACATCAGATCCATCCCACTGCAGCGGGTCGGGCAGCCGTTGGAGATCGGGCAGGTGGTTCGGTTCCTGCTGTCGGACGAGTCCAGCTACATGAGCGGCGCCGAGCTCAAGGTTGCCGGTGGCATGTAACAGCCCCGTCCTGCTTTGTCTGCTGAGGCCAGCCCGACGACCTTTGGGAGCTTCCTGGCGACGTCTAGTACTGCAACGGCACTTGTGGTGGGTGGTGTCCGCGCCGGCGGTAGTGGCTGGCGGACTTGGTGCTGGCGTCGTCGGCGCCATCTGGACCAGGTCCAGACGTCTCGGCGGGGAGGGCGTGTCGCAGGATCAAGGGCGTGTCGCAGGATCAATTGAATCGTCCCGGGTCTGGTGGAGGCATTGGTGTGTCCCGGGTTTCGCGGGGTTCACCACGCTCTCCACTAAACCCGGGACGATTCAGATAGGCAGGCATCGACTGACATGGCTTTTCAGGGCAAGACAAAGCGGGCGGTCCAACAGTTCCCGCCGCCTCAGGAGCTGTACTCAAGGAGAAGGCAGGCGGCTGCTAGTGCGGGGCGCGGTCAGGGATGTCGGCTTCGAATGGGCGGTAGCTCCTGCGGGTTTCCGGCGTAGGGTGCCCAGCACAAGGTGGCGCCGTACACGACGGAAACACCATCCCATCCGAACAAGCCCAGGGTCTCTCCGCACGCTGAATGACGCAGATGGTCCTGCTCTGTCCTTGTCTGGGAAGGCGGGTATCGGCTGCGGCGTGGATCGATCGTCGGGAGATTGGTCAGGCGGTGTAGATCTTTTCGGTGAGGTCGTTGTTGGTGTGCAGTTCCCAGTACATGGGGGCGATTTGGTCCGGGGTGGCGGCGGGAGTGCCGTCGGGGCTGTCCTGGCCGATCCAGACGCCGATGGCGGCGTGGGCGACCTGGATGCCGGTGCCGGCGAGGTCTTTGTGCAGGCTGAGTGCCCAGTTGCGGACGGCGGCGCCGGCCGGGGTGATGTTGCCGAGCATGGGGCTGGGGTCGATGGACCCGGCACCGGTGGTGACGATGATCGTGCCTGCGCCGGCCTCGCGCATCGCGGGCAGCACCGCTTGGGCCGCGACGACGGCGCCGTAGAACTGGATGTCGATCTCGCGTTGGATGTCGGCCGGGGTGGCCTCTGCGGCGCGCCTCACGCCGGCCATGGTCTCCGCCTGCGCGGCGGGGGAGTATTCGAGCACGTCGATGCTCCCGAACCGTTCCCTGGCCGCGTCGAGTGCGGCGGTCAGGGCGTCGTGGTCGCGGACGTCGGCAGGAAACGTCGCGGCGGCGATCCCGTCGGCGGTCAGTTGGTCGGCGAGGGCCTGGACCTTGGCGGGGGTGCGGGCGATGAGGGCGACGCTGTAGCCGTGGGCGCCGAAGACGCGGGCGATGGCTTGGCCCATGCCGGCTCCGGCGCCGATGATCGCGATGGTGGGCATGATGGTGTGTCCTAACTGGTCGGGGAACTTGGAATGTCGGGATGTCGTGGTCAGTTGATGGTGAGGCCGATCTTGCCGGTCTTGCCGGTCGTGAACGCGTTCAGGGCTTCGGGTGCCTGTTCGAGGTCGTAGACGGCGGTGACGGGGATCGTGAGAGTGCCGGCCGCTGCGCGCCCGGCGAGGTCGGCGAGCAACTGGGGGGTCGGGGTGCTCATGACCATGCTGGTGGTCAGTCCCCGTCCCTCGGTGTCCTCCGGGGTGGCGAGGGCGGAGGCCACGGCGCCGCCCTCGCGGACCAGGGCGGTCAGTTCGGCCAGGTCCCCGGCCAGGTGCAGCACGGCGTCGACACCCTCGGGAGCGAGGGCATGCACCTGTGCGGCCAGATCGGCGCTGTAGTCGACGAGCTCGGCCGATCCGGACAGCGAGCGTACGAAGTCGGTCTCGGCGCCTGGGCGTGCTGTGGCGATCACTTGGGCGCCGCGCGCGGTGGCGAGCTGGACAGCGAACGCTCCCACCCCGCCGGTAGCGCCGGAGATCAGCACCGTGCGTCCGGACAGTTCGCCCAACGCGTCCAGGCCCGCGACCGCTGCGGCGCCGGCCAGGCCGAGCGCTCCGGCCTCCTGCACGGGGAGCCCTTCGGGGCGGTGGGTGACGCCCATCGCGGCGGGGACCGTGACGTACGGGGCGAACGAGCCGTTGCCCAGGTGCGCTTTCGCGACCATGCCGAAAACCTCGTCACCGACCGCAAAGCCTTCCACGCCCTCGCCGGTCGCCTCGACTGTGCCGGCGAAGTCACGGCCCGGGATCAGTGGGAAGCGGTGCTCCATCATTCCCTGGAGGTACCCGGCGATCGTGCCGAGATCGAAGCCGTTGACCGAAGACGCCCGCACCCGCACCAGCAGCTCACCAGCTGCAGGAACAGGGATGTCGACGTCGGTGATCGCCGGGGTACCAGGTACCTCGGCCAGTGTGAGCGCGCGCATGCGTTGCCTTCCTTCGAAAGTCTAGAACGAAACGGAACTGCCTATCCGATTCCGCTGTCCATCATAACCACCGAAATGGAGTGGCTATTCCACATCGATGTGCTGGGGTATGGCTGAGACAGCGAACCCCCTGTTGCGCAGGGATGCAGAGCGCAACCGCACCCGTGTCCTCGCCGCCGCCCGGAAGATGCTCGCCGTCGAAGGTCTCAGCGTCTCCATGGCCTCCATCGCTCGCGAAGCCGACGTCGGCATCGCCACACTGTTCCGCCGCTTCCCCACCAAACAGGACCTGGTGGAGGCAGTCTTCGCCGACCGGATGACCGACTACGCCGAGGCTGCGGCCGCCGGCCTGGAGGACGAGGACCCGTGGCGGGGACTGGTCGGCTTTATCGAGGCCGCCGGTGAGCTCCAGGCCGCCGACTCCGGATTTGCCGACATGCTGACCATCGCCATCCCTGGATCGGCCACGCTGAGCCAGCAGCGGGCCACCGCATACGAGATCGCCTCCCGGCTGATCGCGCGCGCCAAGGAGTCCGGGCAGCTGCGGGAGGACTTCACCGCCGAAGACCTCATGCTCCTGCACATGGCCAACGCGTCGTCGCCCAACTCATTGATTCCTACCGGGCGCCCTCCCGCGGCGAACTGCCCCCGGCACCGTCACCGAGCAGCCTCTACCGCGCGATGAGCGACCCCCGACGGCACCACTGGCAGCCCGCCGACTCCATCTAACGTCCCGAACGCACCGAATAGATCTACCCACATAGCTCGAAACGTTCAGGCCCACCGGCCGGCGCACTGAAAAATAGGGGAAACCACCCATGCTCATCGCCTACTGGATCGTCGCCGGACTGCTCGGCCTGGTCTTCCTTGCCGCCGGCATCATGAAGGCCGTCCGCCCCCGTGAGGCCCTCATCGGCAGCGGCCTGACATACGTCGAAGACTCGCCACTTGGCAGATCAAGACCGTCGGCATCCTCGAGTTCCTTAACGCGATGGGGCTGATCCTGCCCAAACTCCTCGACATCGCGCCGATCCTGAGCCCCATCGCTGCGATCGGGCTCGCCATCACCATGATCGGCGCCATCACACTCCACATCCGCCGCAAGGAAGCCTTCACAGTCCCGCTCGTCCTCGGACTACTCGCCGCGACCGCGGCCGTGCTCGGCTTCCTCGAAACCGCGTGACCGACGTGTCCCCGCGTGGGCAGGAACGTCACCGCCGGCACCCGTAGCAAGGCGCCGGAGCAGTGCATGGCTGAGCGAGTTCGTCGGCGGTGAGCGTGAGCGCTCTTTGGGTCACGGGGAGGATCGCCCCAAGGGAGGTAGCGACCAGAATGCCGAACTCCAGGGGTGCCAACCGCCAACCGCCAGCGCGGCGCGGACATCTGCTCGAATGCGCTGCCGACGCGCGCGGGGTGTTCGCGACCAGTCGACAGGTCAGGTGCGCACTATCGAGTCCTCACAGCAAGTCCTTTGTGTGCGTCCATACCGTCATCCGATGCACGCCGAACCGCCGGGAGATGGACACGACGCTCTCGCCGCTCGCTCGGGCGGTTCGGATAGCATCCACTTGGCTGTCCGTCAGCGGTGTTCTAGCTCGTCTCCTAGGCTTCGCTACGACCCCCGGCTCGTCCTCGGCAGTACCTACCGGCTCGTCGCGACACCGAGTTTCGCCTGATCCCACGCGGAACCGAGCCGCTCGAACCTCCGCCAGGTGTTCGGTTTGAATCCACCCGCGTCCACCAAACCCGCTGGTCAGAGGCCGTGCACGGATCCTGGGAACAGGAGAAGGGCATGGCCTCTCAGCATTTAGTCAGCAGAAAGTCCGTCGCTTGTCCGACGTCCTCGGCCCGTCTGGGCGTCTCTCGGCCCAACGCGGCACAGTTGGCGCACCTGGTGTGCATGACCACCACAACACCACCCGAAACCGGACTCGGCCCCGTCCTCACCCTGTCCCAGCTGGCCGCCCAGCTCGGCGTGACCGTTCAGACCCTCTACGACCTCCGAAGTCAGGGGCGCGGGCCGCGCGGCTTCCGTGTCGGCCGCGAGCTGCGGTTCCGGGTCAGCGAGGTAGACTCCTGGCTCGCCCAGCTGGAGGCAGAGGACGCCGAGCGGCACCCACGGCAGGCCGGCTGATGCGCACCGGACGCCCTCGCACCCCGATCGGGACGCGCGGCGCGATCAACACCCGGCGGAACGGCGATCGCGTCGTTGCCGAGACCCGGATCCGTGACCTCGACGGTCGCCTGCGCCAGGGCAGGGCGTCCGGGCCCACGGCAGCCGCCGCGCGCACCCGGCTGATGGAACGCATCCGCGAGCGCCCGTCCCTGCCGAGCTCCGGAGTGCTGCGGCCGACGAGCTCGTTTGCCGATCTCGCGGACCTGTGGCTGGCCGACCTCGAGCTGCGTGACCTGGCCGTGAACACCAAGGAGAACTACCGGACCTGCCTGCGGCCGCACGTCCGGCCGGCGTTCGAGCACTACATGCTGGCCGAGGTGACCACCGGCCGGGTCGAGTGGTTCCTGGCGAGCCAGGCGAAGGTCTCGCCATCGCAGGCCAAGCAGAGCCGGACGATGCTCAACATGCTCTTCGGCTATGGCTTGCGCCACGATGCCATTGCTCGGAACCCGGTGAGGGGACGTCGCAGCTCCGCCGGGCCAAGCCGACACCCCAGGCGCTCACACTCGATCAGATCGCGGCGATCCGCCGGGCCGCCGCGAACTGGCGAAGCGAACCAGGGCTTCCAGGCCCAAAGCCGGACGGTCAGGTCCGCGACATCATCGAGGTTCTGCTCGGCACCGCCATGCGTCCCGGGGAGGTGCTCGAGCTCCGCCCCTGCGACATCGAGGACCTGCCGACCGGAATGATCGCGAGCGTCAACGGCACGGTCGTGCAGCGCAAGGGCAGCGGCGCCGAGCGTCAGCCTCGCTCGAAAACTGACGCCTCCATCCGGCGCATCCCTGTGCCGGGGTTCGCGGCCGACGTGTTGCGGCTCAGGATCGGTTCCATGCCGAGCCATGCCAGCACTCGGACCATCTTCGCCAGCCGGAACGGCGGCCCGCTCAGCCCGTACAACGTCCGCCGCACCTTCCGGGAGTTCCTCCAGCTCGCGGACCTGGACGGCAGCGGCATCAGTTTGCGCTGGTACCGGCGGACCGGGGCAACAGTCATCGCCCGGGGACTCGGGACCGACGCGGCTGCTGCCTTCTCGGACACACCTCCACTGTCATCACCGAGGGTCACTACATCCAGCCAGACCGTGACGTCGACCCGACTCCCGCCACCCATCTCGAACGCACACTGCGACCCGCCGACCCGGACGGCTCGCTCTTGGCGAACCGTCCGGCCGACCGAGAGGACGAGCTGCTGGCTGCGGTCGAGAGCGAGAACGATGACGACGCCGTTGCCTAGCATCCCGGCAGGGGCGGCCGGCGGGGTTCCACCTCGCACGAAGTCCGGCGGACGCGTCGGGCGTGACCCACTCCAGACCAGTCTCGCGGCGAATCTGCCGCCAGCGCCGTTCGACGTTGTTGGCCTGCTGCCACGTCACGTTGCGGGTAGGGAACACGGCGTCGAGGAAGTTGTCAGGGGACGTGCGGCGCCGCGCCTGGAGGATCCGCGCCGCGCCCTCGGGCAGGGCGACCGGCCGGGGCCGCGCCAGAGCCTTCCGGTACGTCCCGACGCCGGACTCAGTCTTGATCGTGGCGTTGATGTCGATGACCCTCGCCCCGAGCTCGATGTCAGCCCAGCGGAGCGCGAGGACCTCGCCGATACGAGCACCGGTCGCGAGCATCACCTCGATGATCTCGGCGATGTCGCCTGATGACTTCGGCCCTGAGCGTTCTTTGCTGAGCCAGGCTTGTACGGCCGTGCGCACGGTCTCGAGTTCCGCTTCTGTGAGCGACCGATGGTCAGGCGCGGGTCGGCTGATGCTCAGCGAGCCTCGGACCGGATTGACGGGGAGAGCTCCGACCTCGACGGCGGTGTCGAGCATCGCGCCCAAAACGACCTTCGCCTTGCGCTTGCGGTTCAGGCTCTGTGCACCCAGCTCGACGAGCAGTTCGTTGACCCGTCTTGTCGTGAGGTCGCTGATAATCGTCGTGCCGAGGCTGGGGATGACGAGCTTGTTCAGGACACGCCCATTCTCGTCGATCGTGGTCTGGTCGAGCCGTTGCTCTGCTCGAAGGTGCTCGAGCCAGAAGCCGACCAGGTCGGCGACGGTCGTCCGGCGGGTGATTGTGGTGGTCATAACCGCTCCTTCGTGACAGGGGTCGAAGTGCCCTCGCCATGAAGGTGTGCAGTTGCTACCTCGCGACCTTTCGGTGCCGCGTTGCCGAGCGGGGTCGCGACCTCCAATCCAGAGGTCGCAGGTTCAAATCCTGCCCCCGCTACAATCGTTGCATCTCAGGGCTCTTTCTTGGGAGGTCCGGGCGGGACGCCTCGGGGCTGGAAGTCCCTGGTCGGGTCCAGGGTGAGCTCGCGTACGAGCTCGCCGGTGTGCCGGTCGATGATCCGGATGTGCAGGTCGTCGACGAGCAGGGTGATCCGGGTGCCGGCGAGGGACCGGCCGACCCCGATGTGGTGCAGGCGGCTGTTGTGCCGCAGGGTGACGGTGCCGGCCTTGTCGACCTTGTCGTGCCGGACCCGCCAGTGCGGGTCGAGGTAGGGGCCGGTGGCGGTGGCCTTGGGGCGGGCGGTGTAGGTCTCCCAGGGGTTCTGCGGGCCAGCGCGCGGTGCGGTCGGATCTCGTTGTAGTAGCGGCGGAACCGGGCGAGCTGGCGGCGCAGACCGGCGATGGTGCGGGCCGGCCGTTGTGCTGCCAGCCACTTCTTCTCGGTCTGTTGGAAGCGCTCGACCTTTCCGCAGGTTTGCGGGTGGTGGGCTCGGGAGTGCTCGAAGCGGACGCCGAGCCGGCCGAGCTCGACCTTCAGGACGACCCTGCCGCCGCGGCGGGGAGGCCGGTGAAGACCGCGCCGTTGTCGGTGAGCACGCTGGCCGGGATTCCCCAGCGCACGAAGGCGTCTTGGAAGGCGTGCAGGACGTCGGGGCCGGTGATGGTGCGTCTGGGCACGGCGGCCAGGGCGAGCCGGGAGTGGCCGTCGAGGAGGTTGAGGATCTCCACGCCGGTGCCGTCGGCCAGGTGCCAGTGGGTGGTGTCGGCCTGCCAGCGTTCGTTGGGCTGCTCGGCTGCGAAGGTCCGCCACGACGAGCGCGGCCGCTTGTGCGGTTGCGGGGTGACGAGCCCGCGGCGGGTCAGGATCCGCCGGATCGTGGAGATCGCCGGTATCCCGGTGAAGTCCGGTGGCCCGGGGTCTGCCGGGCCGCGGTCAGCGGGCAGTGACCTCGGGGTGCGACGGGCCAGGTGGGTGCGGATCGTGTCCGCGCCGGCGTTCAGTCCCTGCCGGGTCAGCTCCTTGCGTAACCGGATGATCTCATCCTCGACCCTGGCCGGGACCGCGTGCGGGCTGGAGCGCGGACGTCTGGATCGAGGCTCAAAGGCCGCCTCGCCCTCCACGTACTGGTGGACCAGCTGCTGGACCGAGTACCGGGAGACGTCGTAGTCGCGGGCGACCTCGCTCTTGCTGCGTCCCTCGACGCCCACGGCGGTGATGATCAGTCGGGCCTTGGACATCGTGGCCACCTCCGTGTGAGGTGCCAACTATGTCCCCGGATAGGTGCCAACTATGTGGTGGAACCTGACACTGCCCCCGCTACCAAATTCAGGCTCGGTTCCCTCTGAGGAACTGAGCCTGAAAGCATTTGAACTTGACTCGGTCATCAGAAAGTCATCGCGGTCCGGTCCAGACGTCGCCGACGTCGCGTTCCAACTTGCTCGTACCGACCGCGGCCGCGGTCAGCGGATCGGCGGTCGTGATCGACGAGCTTCAGCCCGGCCTATGACCGAGGCGCCCTGATCACGACCGCTCGCGCGGCTGGAAGACGGCACGGGTCAGCGTAGCCGGACGTCCGCCGGCCTCGCCGGTGACCGTGACCGTCATCGAACCACGGCCCTGGTGCTGCGCCGTCACCTGATGCGCCAAAGGAGTACCGACGGGGATCGGCCGGGCGTAGACGATGTGCAGCGAGGCGATCTCGAGGTGGTCTGGTGCGACGGCGGCGGCGTTGAGGGCCGCGAGGCATAGGGAGATCCCGCCGTGCACGTTGCCCAGCGGGTTGCCGAAGAGGTCGGGGGTCTCCGCCGGCTCGGCCCCGACGAAGCGCTGCGTCAGCCACGGGATGATGTCGTCGCTGCCAGCAGGCTGGAGGAACGAAGTGCCCCGGACCTCGGCGCCCGGCGCAGAGATGTAGCGGCCGCGCTGGGTACAGACCGCGAGCACACGCCCGTTCTCGTCCGTGATCCTGCCGGTGGAGAACCCCCCGATCTGGTCGAGGTGGACGACGCGTGCGTCGGCGCGGACGCTGCCGGACGTCGGGATCGGCTCCAGGAGGTCGAGGGTGATCTCGGCGCTGACCGACCAGTGGCGCGCGGGCCGGGTCGCCACCAGCGCGTAGCCGAGTACGTCGTCGACAAGCACCGCAAGAGCAGCAGCGTTCGGCCCTCGACCGCGGCCCAGCCACGGCCCGAGCGGCATGTCCGACGACACCGTCGTGCCGTCGTAGGCCCACGGGGAGACCCGGAAGAGCACCTCGGGTCCGCAGGCGGCGAAGGGAAGCGATGCGATGGTCACGTGGTCTCCTCGGGGTCTGGGCAGGCAGCAGGCGGGTGCAACACCGTCCCCTTCTTCGACCGCACGGTCAAGGCTCAGTCGGCCGATGAAGGCGTCGAACTCTATGTCGCTGCGCGTCAATTTGAAACTTTGCTTGACATGAAGGTGGCGGACGCCACACCATTTATCGACCTAACGGTCGATGAATGGAGGATATCGTGAAGGTCTACTCCCCGCAGGAGCGCACCATCGGCGCTGTGCTCGCCGAGAAGGCCGTGCGGCTCGGCGACAAGACCTTCCTTGAGACCGTGGACGGTCGCAGGTGGAGCTACGCTGAGCTCGATCGCGTGACGAACGGCTACGCGGCCGGGTTCGCCTGCCGGGGGATCGGTCGAGGCGACGCGGTCGCATTCGTGATGGCCAACAGCGCGGAGTTGCTCTTCGCGATGTGGGCGCTGGGCAAGCTCGGCGCGATCGGGGTGCCCCTCAACACCGCCGCGAAGGCCGACCAGCTCGTCTACCTCCTCACCCAGTCGGAGTCGGTACTCGTCTGTGCAGATCCGGAGCGGGAGGACCGGGTGCGGGCCGCGGTGGGCCTCATCGGCGCGGGTGAGGGCGGGTCCGCTCTCGACGTCATGACCCTCGAAGAGCTAGGCGCCCTCGACACCGGTGCCGCCGAGGCGCCCCCGGAGATGCGCGAGGTCCGGCCAAGCGACCCGCACCTCATCATGTTCACCTCCGGCACCACCGGGCCCAGCAAGGGAGTTGTCTCGCCGCACTCCCAGGGCCACGTCGTCGGCATGGAGATGGCGACCCACTGCCGCTACACCGCGGAGGACCGCCTCTACACCTGCCTGCCGATCTTCCATGCAAACGCGCTTTGGTACACGGTCTACGCGGCGTTGTGGGCCGAGGCGACGGTGATCCTCTCACCGGGCTTCTCGGCACGCCGGTTCTGGCAAGAGGTGCGCGACAGCCGCGCTACGCAGTTCAACGCCCTCGGGGCGATGGCCAACATCATCTGGCAGCTCCCGCCCTCGGAGCTCGATCGTCAGCACGACGTGCGCACCTCGATGATCGTGCCGCTCTCGACCGACCTCGCCGCGCGCTTCGCCAGCCGCTACGGCATCCAGGTCACCTCGGTCTACGCGATGACGGAAAACACCGCCCTGACCGTCTTCGGCGTCGACGACCCCGCAGAAAAGGCGTCGTCGGCCGGACGGGTACGGGAGTCAGTCCACATCCGCATCGTCGACGACAACGGGCTGCCGGTGCCGGTCGGCACCGTCGGTGAGATCTGGATCCGCACCAACGAGCCGGGCGCGTTCATGCTCGGCTACTACCGAATGCCGGCCGAGACGGTCGAGGTGACCGCCGACCTGTGGTTCCACACCGGCGACCGCGGTTGGCTCGACGAGGATGGCTTCCTCTTCTTCAGCGACCGCAAGAAGGAGGCGATCCGGAGGCGGGGCGAGAACATCTCGGCTTACGAGGTGGAGGTCGTGGTCGCCCAGCATCCGGCGGTGATGGAGGCGGCCGCCGTACCGGTGCCTTCGGAGCTGGGGGAGGACGACGTCATGGTCTACGTCGTGCTGAACGACGGCGCAGAGCTTGACTTCGCGGAGCTGATCTCGTTCTGCGCCGACCGGATGGCCTACTACATGGTGCCGCGCTACGTCGACGTCCTCCCCGCGCTGCCAAAGACGGCGAGCCAGAAGATCGAGAAGTACAAGCTGATGCAAGACGCGACGGCCGGGCTCGCCCGGCTCTGGGACCGCGTGGCCGAGGGCGTCGAGGTCAACCGGTGAGCGGAACCGACAGGGTCGGCGACGTCGTCCTCGAGGTCGCGCCGCTCGGCGCGCTCGTGGCCACCATCGACCGACCGGAGGCGCGCAACGCGCTCGCGCCGAGCGTGCTGGAGGGGCTCCTCGCCGCGATCGACCGCGTGGAGCGCGACGGCCACCCCGTGCTCGTCGTCCGGGGCAGCGGAGGCGCGCTCTCGGCTGGCGCCGACCTGACGCACCTGCTCTCCCTGGTCGACGACCACGACGCGGTCGGTCGCTACGTCGCCGACATCGGCGAGGTGAACCTGCGCGTCGAGTCCTGCCCGGCGGTGTCGATCGCCGTCATCGACGGGTTCGCCCTCGCCGGCGGGTGCGAGCTGCTGCTCTCCTGCGACCTCGGCGTGGTGACCGCGCGCGCCCGGATCGGGGACCGGCACCTGGAGTACGGCCTCCTCCCCGGCGCCGGCGGGTCCGTGCGTCTCCCGCAGAGCCTCCCCGGGCCGCTCGCCCGGCGGCTCATGCTCACCGGCGAAATGGTCGACGGCGAGACCGCCTACGCGTGGGGGCTCGCCAGCCACCTGGTCGCCGAGCCCGACCGGCTCGACGCCGAGCTCGACCAGCTGCTCGCCCGGCTGGGCCGGCACAGCCCCACCGCCCTGCGAGGGATGAAGCGGATGTACCGCGACGGTGCGGCCCTGCCGCACCGCGCCGCCCTCGGGCACGAGCTCGACCTGTTCCTCGAACACCTCACCACGCCGACGGTGGACGAGGGCCTCCGGGCCTTTCGCGACGGTCGCGCGCCGTCGTTCCCCGACCTGTGGAAGCCGCCGGTCCCCGCCGGCTGAGCAGCGATCCTCACCGATCCTCTCGCGGGGTCGGCCCCCGAACCGACGCCGGCGACCGCCGGCAACGTCTATCAGGACCGTCCGAACACCTGGAGCAACGCATGACGCAGACCCAGTCACAGTCACACGCAGCGCCGCAGACCGACCGACGCACGATGCGTCGCGTGGCCGCCTCGGTGCTGATCGGCACCACCGTCGAGTGGTACGACTTCATCATCTACGGCTCGGCGGCCGCGCTCGTCTTCGGCCCGTTGTACTTCCCCGGCGAGAGCACCACCGTGCAGACCCTGCTGTCGTTCAGCACGTTCGCGGTCGGCTTTGGCGCCCGCCCGCTCGGTGGCATCATCCTCGGTCACGTCGGCGACCGGATCGGCCGCAAGCGCGTGCTCTTCCTGTCCCTGATGATGATGGGCCTCGCGACGTTCCTGATCGGCGTCCTGCCGACGTACGCCTCGATCGGCATTGCCGCACCCTTGATCCTGGTGCTGCTGCGCCTGATCCAGGGGTTCGGCGTCGGAGGTGAGTGGGGCGGAGCGGTGCTGACCGCGGTCGAGTTCGCCTCACCCGCCCGGCGCGGCCTCTTCGGGGCGCTGCCGCAGATGGGCGTGCCGCTCGGGCTCTTCTCGGCGACTGGGGTCTTCTTCATCTTCCGGCAGCTGCCGGAGGACGAGTTCATGTCCTGGGGCTGGCGGGTGCCGTTCCTCTTCAGCATCGTGCTGGTCGGCATCGGGCTCTTCGTCCGCAGCAAGCTCGACGAAACCCCGGCCTTTCAGCAAGTCAAGGAGCGCGACGACGTCAAGGTCGTGCCGATGCTGAGCGCCCTCAAGCGCTACCCGCGCCAGATCCTGCTGGCCACCGGGTCGATGATCAGCACCGGCGCCTACTTCTACGTGGTCAACACCTACGCCCTGAACTACGCGAAGGAGACCGGCGCCCAGACCGGCGGCGCCATGCTCGCCGCGGTCCTGATCTCCGCCCTCGCGGCCGCCATCGGCCTGCCCGTCTTCGGCGCGTACGCCCAGCGGACCGGCCGGCGCAAGATCATCCTGGTCGGCCTGGCGGCGATGACGGTCTGGATCTTCCCGACCTTCGTGGCGATCGATTCGGGCAACGTGGTGCTGCTGGTCCTGGCCTACGTCGTCGGTGCGCTGCTCTTCAGCGTTTCCTATGGTCCGCAGGCGACGTTCATTACCGAGCTGTTTGACGCTTCGGTGCGGTTCACGGCGTCGTCCCTGTCGTTTCAGGTCGGCGTACTCCTCGGTGGTGCGATCGCACCGATCGTGGCGACCAGCCTGTTCGCCTCGACGGGCACGTCGGTGTCCATCGCTGGCTACGTCGCGGCGCTCTCGGCGCTGTCGTTCGTGTGCGTCGCCGCGGTCTCCCACGCGGACCGGGCGCGCGGAAGCCAGGACATGGGCGGGACGGAGCAGTCGTGATCACCGCCTACCTCCCTCAGATCTCGGTTGGCGACCGGCGCGTCAGCCGGGCCCGGACGATCACCGAGACCGACCTGGTCACGTTCGCGATGTTCACCGGCGACTGGCACCCGATCCACACCGACACTCAGTATGCCGAGGCGGACCCCCGGTTTGGGCAGCGGATCGCCCACGGCGCCTTGGCGCTGTCGGTTTCGCTGGGTCTGGTGGAGTTCTGGCCGCCCGCGATGAAGGCCTTCTACGGGGTCGACCGGTTGCGGTTCGTGTCCCCGACCTTCATAGGGGATACCATCCACGTCGAGACCGAGGTGGTCGAGGTCACTGAACGCCCGGACGGTGACGGCGTGGTGGCGTCCGACTACCGGGTCCTCAAGTCCGACGGCGCGGTCGTGCTGGCCGCGACGCTGCGCTGCCTGGTGGCGTCGGGCCCCGCGCCGAGCTGACCGGGTGGGCTGAGAGGTGCTCCGGAGCGGCTGTAGACTCTGGGGCACCTGACGGCAAAGAGAGGGAGAGCGTGGTCGGACGTCCCAGTCGGGCGCCTGAGGTTCGTCGAACGATCCTCGACGGCGCGGCCGAGATCTTCAGCCGGCAGGGCTACCGGGCCACGTCGATGAACGAGATCGCCGGTGCGGTCGGCCTGAGCAAGCCCACGCTTTACCACTACTTCCGCAACAAGGAAGAGATCCTCGTGCGGCTCTACGAGGAGGTGATGGCCGACGCGATCGCCAACGCCACCGAGGTCGCGGAATCGCTTGACGAGCCCCTCGAGGTGCTCCGGCGCCTGCTGGTCTACCGGGTGCGGGCCACCTGTGAGCGCCAGTCGATGTACAAAGTGTTCTTCGAGGAGGAGGCGGAGGTCCCGGCCGAGCTGATCGAGACCGTCCTCGAGCAGCGGCGCCAGTACGAGGGGATCCTGCGCGATCAGGTGGTCCGCCACCTCGGTGACCTCAAGCACCCGCCGCCGATCGAGCCGACGATCTTCGTCAACGCGTGCCTGGGCGCGGCGAACTGGGTCTACAAGTGGTACTCGCCCGGCGGTGGACTCTCGCCGGAGCAGCTGGGGCAGGAGATCGCCTCCTACGTGCTCCGACCGCTCGCCGCCCAGCGACCGCTGGTTGAGGAGCGTGCTGGATTGTAAACGCTTGGCGGCGCGTTAGGCCTGCACGGCGGCGCCGTCGGCGAGCAGCGCGTCGACGTCTTCGACGCCCCAGGCATCGAGCGCCTCGACGGTGTGCTCGCCCGGCCCGGCGGGCGGCATGCCGAGCGTACTGCTGGACCGTTCGAATCGAGGCGCGGGAGCCGGCTGGACGACGCCCTCGCGCTCGACGAACACTCGCCGGTGCGCGACGTGGGGATGGGCCGGCGCCTCGCTGAGCCGGAGCACCGGCGCGACGCAGGCGTCGCTGCGGACAGCAGTTCCGTCCATTCTGCGCGGGTCCGGCCACGCACCCGCGTTGCGATCCGGTGCCGGAGGACTGCTCGGTCGGTGGCCGAATGCCGGTCGAGGTCGTCGACCTCGAGGTCGAGCAAATGCACCAGCGCGGCGTAGAACTGCGGTTCGATGGGCGCTACGGCGAGGTGTTCGCCGTCCGCGGTCTCGTAGAGGTCGTAGTAGGCCCGGCCGCCGTCCAACAGGTTCGCGGCGCGGCGCTCTTCGAGTCGGCCGTCCGCCAGGAACGACGAGGTGAGCGCGCTGAGGTGGGCGACGCCGTCCAAGATTGCCACGTCGACCACGTCGCCCAGTCCGCTGGACGACCGCTCCAGGAGGGCAGCCAGGACCCCGATCACGAGGTAGGACGAGCCGCCTCCGAAGTCGCCGAGGAGGTTGCTCGGGAAGTGCGGCCGGTCCGGGTCCTGGCCGAGGCCGTGCAGGGTGCCGGACACGGCGACGTAGCCGAGGTCGTGGCCCGCTGTGTGCGCGAGTGGGCCGTCCTGGCCCCAGCCGGTCATGCGCGCGTAGACGAGGCGCGGGTTCACCTCGCGGCACTCCTCTGGCCCTAGCCCGAGGCGTTCCATGGCGCCGGGACGCATGCCCTCAACTAGCACGTCCGACCGGCCCACCAGTTCGAGCACGGTGCTTCTTGCCGCTGGGTGCTTGAGGTCTAGGGCCACGCTCGGCCGCCCGCGCAGCAGGTCGTGCCGCCGGTCTGACGTCATGGGCATGGTTCCTTCCGGTCGCTCGATGCGCAGGACGTCGGCGCTGAGGTCGGCGAACATCATGCAGGCGTGCGGGCCTGGCCCGATCCCGCCGATCTCGATCACCCGGACCCCTCGCATCGGCCCGCTGCCCTGTCCTAGTCGGATCGTCACCGTCCGTACCGCCTTTCCCGGTCCGCCCCTTGTCTTGGGTCGCTCGGAGCAGTATTGTACTTTCCCGACCGGTCGGTAAAATTAGAAGGAGCCCTGTTGACCGCGCTACTTGATACAGACCACCGCGACTTCCAGGTGATGTGCCGTGCGTTCACCGACAAGGAGGTCCGTCCCCGGGTCGACGAGGCCGAGAAGGCGGGGTTCGCCCAGCACGAACTCTGGACCGCGATGGGCAAGGCCGGTCTGCTGGGCCTGATGACTTCCGAGGAGCTCGGCGGTAGTGGGCGTGACGAGCTCGCCGTGGCCATCGTCGCCAGCGAATTGGCCCGCGCGGCCGGAGGCGTCGCGATTGGTGCACTTGTGAGCGCCTACATGGCGGGCACTCACATCGTCGATAACGGCTCCGACGAGCACCGGGAGCGGTGGGCCGCGCCGCTCGCCAGTGGTGAGGCGGTCTCGTCGATCGCGGTGACCGAGCCCGGTGCCGGTTCGGACGTGGCCGGCATTACCACGAAGGCGGTCGCCGATGGCGACGGTTACCGGATCACCGGGCGGAAGATGTTCATCACGAACGCGGGCCACGCTGATGTGTTCGTGGTCGGGGCCAAGACCGACCCAGGCGCGGGGCACCGGGGCATCACGACGTTCCTGGTCGAGGCCGGCGCCGAGGGGCTTTCGGTCGGCAAGCCGTTGCCGAAGATGGGCTGGCACTCCTCCGACACTCGCGAGGTGATTCTCGAGGACGTCTATGTCGCGGCGAAGGACGTCGTTGGCGGGCTGAACCGCGGCTTCTACCAGATCATGGAGAAGTTCCAGCTCGAGCGCGTCGTGCTGGCCGCGATGGGAGTCGGGCACGCGGAGGAGGCGCTCGCCCTGGCCACCGACCACGTGCGTAACCGGGTCGCCTTTGGCGCACCTCTGATCGACAAGCAGGTCGTCCGCCACCAGTTGGCCAACATGGAGGTGGAGACCGACACCGCGAGGATGCTCACCTTCCTCGCTGCCGATCAGCTGGCAATCGGCCACCCGGATGCCCCGCGCACGGTCGCGAAGGCCAAGCTGCACGCCGCTCGCGCCGCTGCCCACGTTGTGGACGAGGCGGTCCAGCTGCACGGTGGGGCCGGCTACGTCGAGGAGTCCGCGATCGCCCGGCACCACCGCGACGTCCGCATCCTGCGGATCGGCGGCGGTGTCGACGAGGTGCAGCTCGACATCTTGGCCAAGGCATTTGGCTGAGGCCGAGCCCGTCCCCGACCGCGAGCCCGTTCAGGAGGAACATCACGTGAACGACACCTTGGGTGAGTTGATCTCCGCCGAGCTGCGGCCCCTGCAGCCGGAGTGGACCTCGGAGCACTACCAGCGCGAAGCCGCACATGCGCGCGCCCTGCACACTGAGGACCCGGACCGGTACTGGGAGTGGGTCGGCGATCAGCAGCGGTGGCAACGATCATGGACGACGCTGCGCGAGGGCGACTTCGGCGACTTCGCCTACTACGTCGGCGGACGGATCAACGTCGCCGACAACTGCGTCGACCGGTGGGCGGACGACCCCGCGACCCGCGACAAGCCCGCGGTGATCTGGGAGGGCGAGCCCGGCGACAGCCGGACCGTCACCTACGCCGAGCTTGCCGATGAGGTCGGCCGCCTGGCCGCGGGCCTGGTCGAGCTGGGCGTCGGCCGCGGCGACGTCGTGGCGATTTACCTGCCCAACACGATCGAGGCGTTCGTCGCCGTCCACGCCTGCAACCGGATCGGCGCGATCTACACGATCCTGTTCTCGGGGTTCAGCAAGGAAGCGACCCGTTCACGGCTTGAGCAGGCGGCACCCAAGGTGGTGGTCGTCGCCGACGCGAGTTACCGCCGCGGACGCCAGGTGCCACTGCTGAGCACGCTGCGCGCGGCGCTCTCCACGCTCACCTTCCCGTCGACGACCGTGGTCTTCAACCGCACCGACAACGGCGGCGATCTGGGCCCGAACGAGGTCGACTATGCCGAGCTGATCGATCGCCAGACGGCGCCGGCACCGATGGCGGAGATGGACGCCAACGACCCGGCATTCCTGATTTTCACCAGCGGCACCTCGGCCAAACCCAAGGGCGTGGTGCACAGCGTCGGGGGATTCCTGGCCGGCACCTGGGCCAACACGCACTGGCAGGTCGGTCCTGAAGACGGCGACGTCTACTGGGTCGCTGCCGACGTCGGCTGGCTCACCTTCCCGATCCAGGCCGTGGTCGGCGGACTCGCCAACGGCATGACAATCCTGTGCTACGAGGGCGCGCTGGACACTCCGACCGACGAGCGCTTCTTCGAGATCTGCGAGAAGCACGCGGTCACCAAGATCCTCGCGGCGCCCACCGTGCTGCGGATGCTGCGCGGGATCAACCAGGCGAAGCGCGACGCGCACCCCCTGCCGCTGCTCAAACTGGTGACGACCCAGGGCGAACCGCTGGACAGCGAGACCTTCACCTGGGCCAGCGAAAAGCTCGGCGGCGGCGTGCCCATCATCAACGCCTACGGGCAGACCGAGACCGGCTCGACCTGGAGCTACCCCATCTACGGTGTCGACGCCCTCAAAGCTGGCTCAACCGGCATGCCGGTGCCCGGGCATGAGTGCGCAGTCGTGGACGCGAACGGTCAGGAGTTACCGCCGGGGGCGAAGGGCGACCTCGTCATCACCCGGCCGTTCCCGACCCTAGCGCGCACGGTGTGGCAGGACCCCGAGCGTTACCACGACGCCTACTTCAGCCGGTTCCCCGGCAGATACGCCACCAATGACGAGGCGGTCGTCGACACCGACGGGCACCTGTGGGTCCTCGGCCGGTCCGACGACGTCATCAACATCGCCGCGCACCGGATCTCGACCATGGAGATCGAAGAGGTCGTTGCCAGCGTCCATGGGGTGCTGGAAGCGGCCGTGGTCGGCATCCCCGATCCGACCAAGGGCACGTTGCCGGTCGCGTTTGTGCGGCTGGCCAGAGACGCGCCCGCCGACGTCGTCGAGCAGATCACCCGGGCCGTGCCTGACCAGCTCGGCAAGTACGTCCAGCTCGGCCCGGTCTACGTCTCCGAGGCGCTGCCGCGTACCCGCACCGGCAAGACGATGCGCCGCCTGCTCCGCGACGTGGCGGCGACCGGCCGGCCCGGGGGCGACACCAGTGCGGTCGAGGACGTCTCAGTGCTCGACGACATCGTCGAACTGGTCGCGAGCCACCCGAACACAAAGGAGATGCAGTGAGCGAGATCCGCCCCTCGCGGGGCCTGTGGTTCGAGGAGCTCGAGCCCGGCACCACGGTCCAGCACGCCGTACGGCGCACGGTGACCGAGACCGATAACGTGCTGTTCACGACCATGACCATGAACACGGCGCCGCTGCACCTGGACGCCGCCTACGCCGCGACCACGCAGTTCAAGAAGCCGCTGGTCAACAGCATGTACACGATGGCGCTGGTGGTGGGGATCTCGGTGACCGAGCTGACCCTCGGCACCATCATCGCCCAGCTCGGCGTCTCCGACGCGTCGTTCCCGGCTCCGGTGTTCACCGGGGACACCATTCGCGTCGAGACCGAGGTGGTGAGTGCGCGTGCCTTGAGGTCCCGCCCGGACGCTGGCCTGGTCGTGTTCGAGCACCGGGCCTACAACCAAGACGAGGTGCTGGTGTGCAAGCTTCAACGCACCGGCCTGATGTACAAGGAGTCGGCCGGTGACTGAGGCCCCTGCTCACCCGGAAGTCCCGGCGGTGCTCCCAGCAATGGAGGAGGCGATCCGTGGCAACGACGGGAGCCGCTGGCCGGACAAGCTCCCGGTGCGCGACCGCATCGCGCTCCTCCTCGACGAGGACTCCTGGGTCGAGGACGGCTTGCTCGCCAACGCCACCACCTCTCGGATGCCGGCCGACGGCGTGCTCACCGGGGTGGGCACCGTGCACGGTCGTCAGGTCGCCGTCATCGCCCACGACTTCGCGGTCAAGGCCGGCTCGTGGGGCGAGTTGAACGTCGAGAAGCAGATCCGCATCCTCGAACGTGCCGACCGCGACCTGCTGCCGGTCTTCTACCTCGTGGACTCCGCCGGTGGTCGGCTCACCGACCAGTACGGCTTCTTCCATGGCCGACGCGGAGCCTCGAGGATCTTTCAACTCCAGGTCGCGCTGTCCGGCCGGGTGCCGCAGATCTGCTGCCTGCACGGCCCGTCGGCGGCCGGCGGCGCCTACATGCCGGCGTTCACCGACTGGGTCGGCATGGTCAACGGCAACGCCTCGATGTACCTGGCCTCGCCGCGCGTGGCCGAGAAGGTCACCGGCGAGAAGACCACGCTCGAGGAGATGGGCGGCGCGATGATGCACGCCACCGTGTCCGGAGTCGGCGACGAGGTCTTCGACTCCGACTGGGAGGTCATCGCAGCCGCACGACACCTGTTCGGCTATCTGCCGGACAGCTGGGAGTCGGCACCGGCGCCGGTCGAGGCCACCGAGCCCAGCCGGCCGGACTGGCCGGCCGGCCTAGTGCCCGAGGACCCCAACGCCGGGTACGACGTGCGCGACGTGATCGACCGCTTGGTCGACGCCGACTCGTTCTTCGAGATTAAAGCGCGCTGGGCCACCGAGATGGTGGTCGGGTTCGGGCGGATGGCCGGCGAGGTGGTCGGCATCGTGGCCAACCAGCCGTCGGTGCGCAGCGGAGCGATCTTCGTCGACTCCGCCGACAAGGCGGCTCGCTTCATCAGCATGTGCGACGCCTACAACATGCCGCTGGTGTTCTTGCAGGATGTGCCCGGGTTCATGGTGGGCGCCGCCATCGAGCGGCAGGGCATCATCCGGCACGGGGCAAAGATGGTCACCGCGATGGCCAGCGCCGAGGTGCCGAAGTTCACCGTCGTCCTGCGCAAGGCCTACGCCGCCGGCTACTACGCGATGTGCGCACCCGGCTTTGAGCCTCGCGCCACCGTCGCGCTGCCCGGCGCGGTGATCGCACCGATGTCGCCCGAGGCCTCGACCAACGCGATCTACGCCAACAAGATCGGGGCGATTGAGAACCCTGGCGAGCGGGAGCGGTTCGTCGCCGCGAAGGTACTCGAGCAATCGGCCGACGCCGATTTGCTCAATGTCGCCAGTCGGCTCGTGGTGGACGCCGTGGTACGCGGCGAGCAGTTGCGTGACGACATTCTCGCCCGGCTCCGCGCTGCGCGAGGCTGGACCCGGCAGCCTGGTCGCCGCCACCACGTGATCAGCCCCGTCTGATCCACCCGGTCCAACCTGACCATCCCGAACCCACGAAGGAGGCCGCTGTGCCCAGCGTCGACGAGGTCGCCCCCCGCAGCATGCTCTTCATGCCGGCCGACAAGCCGAGCATGGCCAGGAAGATCCCCATGATTGCGCCCGACCTGGCCGTGCTCGACCTCGAGGACGCGGTTGCCATGGACGCGAAGGCGGCCGCCCGCGACGTCCTTGCCGAGACCCTTGCCGAGACCGTGGCGAACCGGGCTGTTCGCGGCGGGAGCATCGCGATCGCGGTTCGGGTGAACGAAGTCGACAGCCCTTGGTTCGCCGACGACCTCGCCCTGGCCCGCGACGCCGGCGGCTCGGAAGGCGGGCGGATCGGCGTCGTGGTTCCGAAGGTCGAGTCGGCGAGCACAGTGGACCGGGTGCGGGCAGCGCTCGGTGACGTCCTCCTCGTGGCCGGGCTGGAGAGCGGCCTTGGGGTGGCCGACGCGCGCGCGATTCTGGGTGCGGGTGTCGACGGCTGCTTCTTCGGCGCCGAGGACTACGTGGTCGACGTCGGCGGTCGGCGCACTTCCGCCGGCGCCGAGGTCCTCTACGCGCGCAGCCAGGTGCTTCTCGCCGCCGCCATCACCGGCAGCTTCGCGATCGACCAGGCAATCGTCGCCATCCACGACGACGACCTGTTCCGGGCCGACGCAACCCGCGGGCGCGAGATCGGTTACGGCGGCAAGATTTGCCTCCACCCGCGTCAGGTCGAGCTCGCCCACGAACTGTTCTCGCCCAGCCCGGCCGAGGTCGAGCACGCGCGGCGTGTGATCGAGGTCGCGGAGACCGGGGGAGGAGTGGGCACCGTCGACGGCGTGATGGTTGACCACGTGCACGTCCGCCAGGCCCGGGCCGTGCTTGCCCGAGCCGGCTCTTGAGCGCCATCTCTGCTCCGCCCGCCCGCACGGCGGGCCCGCCCGAACGAATGGGAGAACTCCGATGACCCACCACCCCGACCTCATCCACCCCGTGCTGACCCACGGCGCGTTCGACAGCGTGCTGGTGGCCAACCGCGGCGAGATCGCGGTCCGAGTCATCCGGGCCGCGCGCGACGAGGGTCTCCGCACGATCGCCGTGCACTCCGACCCGGACGCTGGTGCTCTACATGTGCGGGCCGCCGATGAGGCGCACTCCCTGCACGGCACCCTAGCCCGGGACACCTACCTGCGCATCGACAAGCTGATCGACGTCGCGCTCGCCAGCGGGGCGCAGGCGGTGCACCCCGGCTACGGGTTTCTCTCTGAGAGCGCGGAGTTAGCGGCGGCCGTGATCCGGGCCGGCCTGATCTGGATCGGGCCGCCGCCCCAGGCCATCGACGTACTCGGCGACAAGGTCAAGGCGCGCGCGGTCGCCCGCGCGGTCGGCGCACCGCTCGCCCCCGGCACCGAGAATCCAGTGTCCTCGGTCGAGGAGATCGAGTCGTTCATCACCGAGTACGGACTGCCGATCGCGATCAAGGCGGCGTTCGGTGGCGGCGGTCGCGGTCTGCGTGTCGTGCGCCACCGGGAGCGGATCGGTGAAGAACTGGAGTCGGCCACCCGCGAGGCCGTGGCGTCGTTTGGGCGGGGCGAATGCTTCGTCGAGCGATACCTCGACCACCCCCGGCACGTCGAGACCCAGCTGCTGGTCGACCGGTACGGCGACGGCGTCGTCGTCGGCACCCGGGACTGCTCGCTCCAGCGGCGCCACCAGAAGCTGGTCGAGGAGGCCCCAGCGCCGTTCCTGACCGATGCCCAGACCAAGACGATCGTCGAGGCCTCCGTCGCGATCGGGCAGGAGGCGGGCTACGTTGGCGCCGGCACGGTCGAGTTCCTGGTCAGCGCCGATGGCACAATCTCCTTCCTCGAGGTCAACACCAGGCTCCAGGTCGAGCACCCGGTCACAGAGGAGACGACCGGGGTGGACCTGGTCAGCGAGCAGTTCGCGATCGCGCGCGGTGAGCACCTGCGAGTGCACGAAACGCCGGTGCCCCGCGGGCACAGCATCGAGCTCCGGATCAACGCCGAGGATCCGGCGCGGGGCTTCGTCCCGTCGCCGGGGCGGGTCACGGCGTTCGACGTCCCCCGCGGGCCGGGCATCCGGCTCGACAGCGGGGTCGAGGCCGGCAGCGTCGTGACTGAGTACTACGACTCGATGCTCGGCAAGCTCATCGTCACCGGCAAAGACCGGGCGACCGTTCTTGCTCGGACCCGGCGCGCGCTCGCCGACCTCGCGATCAGGGGGGTGCCGACCGTGCTGCCGCTCGACCAGACGATCCTCTCCCACCCCGACTTCGTGGGCAACGACAGCGGCTTCGCTGTGCACACCGGCTGGATCGAGGAGCACCTCGACGACCTGCTCGGCGAGGTCGCCGTCGCGGAGCCCGAGATGCAGGGCGACGCGCTCGAAATCACCATCGGGCGGCAGGTGCACCGGGTACCGTTGCCCGGGCTGGCGTCGCTCGGCGAGCGCGGCGACCGGATCCGCGCCAGCGTGCGGGCCCAGGAGACCGCGGTCGTGGTCGGCGACGAGGTTCGCACGCCGATGCAAGGGACGGTAGTCAAGCTGGTCGTGTCCGAGGGCGACGTCGTGTCCGAGGGCGACCTCATCGGCGCCGTGGAGGCGATGAAGATGGAGAACCCGGTCAAGGCCCACCGCGCCGGCACCGTGACCGACCTTGGGCTCGCGGTCGGGGACGTGTGCGCGCAGGGGTCGCTGGTCTGCCGGATCGTCGAGGCATGAGACCGATATCCGGAACCGGAGCCGGACGGGAGGTGCGGCCGCCGTGCGGGTAGGTGTGATGTTCCCGATCTCCAGCGATCCCGCCGAGATCGTGCCGTTCGCCGGCCGCGCCGAGGACTTGGGCTACGACTTCGTGGCCTGCGGCGAGCACCTGTTCTTCCACGGCCCGGTGACCAACGCCTTCGTGACCCTGGCTGCGGCGGCCGCCGCGACCACCCGCGTGCGGCTGCTCAGCGCGCTAACCATCCTGCCGGTCTACCCCGCCGTCCTCGCGGCCAAGCAGGCGGTCACGCTCGACCGGATCTCCGGCGGCCGGTTCGACCTTGGCGTCGGCGTGGGCGGCGAGCACCCGTCGGAGTTCGCGGCGGCGGGCAGCCCGTTACGGTCGCGAGGACGTCGAACCGACGACGCGCTCGACTTGATGCAGCAGCTGTTCACCGGGAAGGCTGTGGACTACGCGAACGACGAGATCCACCTCGACCGCCTGACCCTCGACCCCCCGCCCATGCAAGCCGGCGGACCGCCGATCTGGGTCGGCGGTCGCAAGGAGGTCGCCCTGCGACGAGTGGCCCGGTTCGGCGACGTGTGGCTGCCCTACGTGGTCACCGCCGACCAGATGTCGGCCGGCATGTCCCGGCTCTCCGAGCTGGTCGCCGAGGCCGGTCGGCCGGCCGGCGCCGTTCGCGGCGGCTTCTTCGGCTGGGGCGCCGTCGACCGGTCCGGGGCCAGGGCGAAGGAGACGGCGGTGCGCCAGGTCAGCGCGACCTATCAACAGGACTTCGCCCCGCTCGCCGACAAGCTGCTCGTTACGGGCACACCCGGTGAGGTGGTCGACCGGCTCGGTGCGTACGCCGCGGCGGGTGCTGTGGAGTTCCTGTTCGCCCCGGCCGCGACCGATGACGACACCGTGCGCGGGATGGTCGAGCTGTTCGCCGCCGAGGTGCTGCCCCAGGTCCGCGACCTACGGTAGCGCGCCATGCTAATTGACGCGCGCGCGGCGATCCTCGACGCGGCCACCGCGACATTCGGTGCCCGGGGTCTCCGCGCGACCTCGATGCAAGACGTCGTGGCCGCCGCCGGCGTCTCGAAGCCGACCCTCTATCGGCACTGCCCGACCAAGGAGAGCCTGCTCGTCGGCCTCTACGAGCACGTCATGGACGATGCCCTCGCGACAGCGGAGGCGATTGCCACGGACCCTTGACGACCCGCTCGAAGTGCTGCCCGCGCTACTTGCCTACCGGGTTCGGGCGGCGTGCGAGCGGCAGGCGCTCTACAAGGTGTTCTTCGAGGAGGAGAACCAGCTGCCGCCCGGGTTGATCGACCAAGTCGTGCAGCAGCGTCGCCGATACGAGGACCTGCATCGCAACCAGGTCAGCCGCCTGGTCGCTCACCTCCCGACCTCGCCGGCCTCGACCCCACCCTCGCCGTCTACACCTGCCTGGGCGCGACCAATTGGGTCTACAAGTGGTTCGAGCCGGATGGTCCGCTCACCCCGGACCAGCTCGGCTCCGAGATCGCCGCCTACGTGCTGCGGCCACTCGACCAGCCCACTTGACGGCCCCTCGACTACCGCCCGAGGACTAGTCCCACTCCTTCGACAGAGGAGAACCGATGTCCACCGCAGCACCCACATCCGCGCCCACCGTCGCAGAGTCGCTGGTGCGCCTGCCCGCAGCCGTCCGCGAGGTCGCGCTGCTGGCCACCGGCGTGCTCACGATCGCGCTACTCGCGCGGGTCGTCGTCTCGCTGCCATTCACCCCGGTGCCGCTGACCGGCCAGACCTGGCCGTCCTCGTCGTCGGAGGTGCCTACGGCGCCACGCGCGGCGGACTCACCACCTTGGCCTCCGTCGGCCTCGGCGTCTTGGGAGCGCTGGGCACCGCCTGGCTCGCCGTCGTGCTCGACCTGACCCCGCTCCGCGCACTGGAGCTGGGCGTAGCGCCCTTCGTGATCGGTGACCTGGTCAAGGCGGCGGGCGCGGCGGTCGTGCTGCCCGTCGCATGGCGCTTCGTCAGCCGAGCGGTGCGAGACCCCGGGCGCTACTAATCGATCCGGTCGGCCCAGGACTTCCGGGCGCTCCACGAGAGGGTCGTAGCACCCAACTGTTCAGCCATTGACCGCCCCGAGACCATCGTGTTCCATCCGGGGTGCCTAGTTAGGAGGAAGTTGTGGACAAGGTGGTGACCTCGGCCGCGGATGCGGTAGCCGACATCCCCGGTGGGGCGTCGCTGTCTGTGGGCGGGTTCGGCCTGTGCGGGATCCCGTCGGTGCTGATCGAGGCCTTGTTGGCGCAGGGTGCGAAGGACCTGGAGGCGGCGTCCAGCAATTGCGGCGTCGACGACTGGGGGCTCGGCCGGTTGTTGATGGCCAGGCGGCTGCGCCGGATGATCGCGTCCTACGTCGGGGAGAACAAGGAGTTCGCCCGGCAGTACCTCTCCGGTGAGCTGGTGGAGCTGACCCCGCAGGGCACGCTCGCGGAGCGCATGCGCGCCGGTGGGTCGGGGATCCCGGCATTCTTCACGGCCACCGGGGTGGGCACCCAGGTCGCCGAGGGCGGGTTGCCGTGGAGGTACGACAGCGACGGCAACGTCGTGGTGGCCTCGCCGCCGAAGCAGACGCAGGTCTTCGAGACCGCCGAGGGGCCCCGGGAGTTCGTGCTGGGGCACGCGATCGTGGCCGACTTCGCGTTGGTGCGGGCCTGGAAGGGTGACCGGCACGGCAACCTGGTGTTCCGCGACTCCGCGCGCAACTTCAACCCCCTCGCCGCCATGGCCGGCAGGGTGACCATCGCCGAGGTCGAGGAGCTGGTCGATCCCGGCGACCTGGACCCCAACCAGGTGCACCTGGCCGGCGTGTTCGTGCAGCGGGTGGTGGCGCTGACGCCGGAGCAGGTGGCGGAGAAGCGGATCGAGAAGCGCACCGTGCGTCCGCGCACCGAACCACTGGCCGAACCACTGGCCGAACCACTGGCCGAACCAGTGGCTGGAGCAGCGGCCGGTGTCGAGGAAGGAGCCTGAGATGGGCTGGACCCGAGAGCATATGGCCGCCCGGGTGGCCTCGGAGCTGACCGACGGCTCGTACGTCAACCTCGGCATCGGGCTGCCGACGCTGGTGTCCAACTACGTCGCCGACGACGTGGAGCTGGTGCTGCAGTCGGAGAACGGGATCCTCGGGGTGGGTGCCTACCCGGTCGAGGGCGAGGAGGACCCGGACCTGATCAACGCCGGCAAGGAGACCGTCACGGTGCGTCGGGGGGCGTTCTTCGACTCCGCCACCTCGTTCGGGATGATCCGAGGCGGGAAGATCGACGCCGCCATCCTGTGCGCGATGCAGGTCTCCAAGACCGGGGACATCGCCAACTGGATGATCCCCGGCAAGATGGTCAAGGGCATGGGCGGGGCGATGGACCTCGTCCACGGCGCGAAGAAGGTGATGTGCTGATGGAACACGTCGCCAAGGACGGCTCCTACAAGATCCTCAACGAGTGCTCCCTGCCCTACACCGGTCGCGGGGTGGTGCAGCGGATCATCACCGACCTCTGCGTCCTCGACGTCACCCCCGACGGGTTGCAACTGGTTGAGCTCGCCCCCGGCGTCACCGAGAACGAGGTCCGCGAGAAGACCGAGCCGACCGTCCGCAGTACGGTCCTCGAGGTGCTTGGCTGAACATGTCTGACCTCTTCGGTGGCGCTGCCTCCGCGAACAGCGGCTCCCCCTGTGGTTCGCGGCCGGACCTTTCGCGACCACAGTCGGCGTGACCGGGTGAGCTGCGCTCACGGCCACACGGCGAGGTTCACGCCAAGATCATGGGCACCACCCTGGCGGCCTGCGGCGCATCGACTCTGACGTGGTTCAAGCTCTTCAACGTGCCGTTCTGGCACACCAAGGTCCAGCGTTGCCGGAAGTGCCAGGCGACAGTCGTGGGGAAATTTCCCCCGGCACTGGGGTGCCGCGCCGGAGGCTCGGTTGAGGGGATCAACACGCGCAGAGCTCACTCGTGGCGTGGCCCATATATTCACGGTTCATTCCGTCAAAACGAGGCCAAATCCGGGCACAGCCGAGCACGGTGTCGGACGTGTGCCGGAAGCATCGCCGCAGGTCAGGGCAGCACATGGCACGACTCCGCTGAACAGCGACCGGGTGCGGCGGGGGACAAGGGGTCGCAGGTTCGCGACTGGCCTCGTCAGCGGAAAGTCAGCAGAAAGTACCTCCGAATTCCCCCGAGCCACTCCGAGACCGTGAGGTAGAGTCGGGCCCCTCGAACAAGTTGGATCCATATGCAGGCTTGCAGATTGCGCGGCCGCAGGACGAGACAAGCCGAGAGCCGTCGAGGGCTCGAGGCGGCTCGTCCTTCAGAGAAGGCCAGGGGTTCGAATCCGCTCAGCTCTACCAAGGAAGCACCAGGTCGGAGGGGGCATCCGTCATTCAGAACCAAGGATGAATAGATGCCCGCTCCGCGTTTACTCCGCGAATTCGGCAAAACTACCGCACCGCTCGAGACACGATGGTCGAGGTTCCTCGTGCCGTCTCGGCCGCTCGTGGCAGGCTCGGTGCCTTGGGGTGCATGGACACCCGCGACAACGCTCCCAGCACTGCAGCCAACTCCGACAGCCAAGCGAACCTCGCAAGCGAAGACACAGCAGCGCCACTCGGACAGGTGGTCACCCTCTCCGAGGTCTGCGCCCATCTCCGCGTCCCGTCGAGACCCTCTACGACCTGCACTCCCAGGGCCGAGGCCCGCGAGGCTTCGGCGCCCAGACGAAGCGGCGGCTGCTTCCGGGTCGGTCGCGAGCTCCGGTTCCGGGCGGGCGAGATCGAGGCCTGTCTGGACCGCACGGGTCGAGCGGGAAGGCGATGACGGTGACGCTGCTGCCTGAGTGCGTGCAGGTACAGGTTGCTGCTGACCCGCAATG
>JALZDD010000971.1 GCA_030862715.1 Actinomycetota bacterium
TGTACGAGCGCGGCGTCACCGACGCGCCGATGTGGGACAACCTGGGCGTCCACGAGATCTACCGCGCCTGGCGCAAGCTGATCGACTCCTTCGACGGCGACCGGATGATGGTCGCCGAGGCCTGGACGCCTGGCCCGGCGGAGCTGCGGCGGTACGTACGCGCCGACGAGTTCAACCAGGCGTTCAACTTCTCCTGGCTGCAGGCGCCCTGGTCGGCCGAGGCGTTCAAGGAGGTCATCGTGTCGACGCTGAAGGCGCTCGGTCCTTCGCGCGCGGCGCCGACCTGGGTCCTGTCCAACCACGACGTCGTACGCCACCGCTCGCGTTATGGCGACGGACTGCAGGCGCTTCACCGGGCGCGCGCGGCGACACTGGCGATGCTGGCGCTTCCGGGGTCTGCGTACCTCTACCAGGGAGAGGAGCTGGGCCTGCCACAGGTCTATCTACCGCCTGAGTATCAGGAGGATCCGTGGTCGGAGACAGGTGAGGGCGGTCGTGACGGCTGCCGGGTGCCGCTGCCGTGGAGCGGGTTCGAGCCGCCCTTCGGGTTCAGCCAGGTGCCTGACGAGGAGCTGCCCACGCAGCCGTGGCTGCCGCAGCCGGCCGAGTGGGTCGACCTCACCGTGGCCGCCCAGAACGGCGTCCGCGACTCCACGCTGGAGTTCTACCGGGCGGCGCTCTCGGCGCGCCGGGCCTTCGCGCTCGGTGCCGACGAGGACGTGGAGATCCTGGACGCGCCCGAGGGCGTCGTCTCGTTCCGGCGCGGCGGGGTCGGTGGGTCCCCGGACACCAGGACCGACCTGATCGTCGTCCTCAACTGCGGCATGGAGCCGACGCCGCTTCCCGAGGGCGAGATCGTGATGTACAGCGGCGACCCGGTCGTGGGCGACCTGCCCACCGACGCGGCGGTCTGGATCATCGCACCTGCGGTCGAGTGACGAGCCGCTATCGGCGGCAGTGCGCCATCGCGTGCCGGTGACCGTGGTGGCGGTTGTGCTTCTTGTGGAAGATGAGCGCCCCTCCGGCGACGGCGGCGAAGACCCACCACGGCACGCCCATCACGACCAGCCCGATCGCGACGAGCAGGAAGCAGGCGACCAGCGGGAAGGCCCGCGGGCGGCCCCTGCGCGGCCGGCGAGCGACCTGTGGCGGCTGCGGCGCGCTCTTCGGCAGGTCGGTGAAGAGCATCTCCACGTCGGCACGGACCTTCGCGGACCAGACCGCGTCCAGGCGCTCGTAGTAGTCGTCGTCGGTGAGCCGGCCGGTCGAGTAGTGCTCGGCGAGCCTCGCCGACGCCTCCTCCCGATCGGCCTCGCTCACCCGCAGGTTGTCGAGGTTGCTCATGTCGTCTCCCTTGTGAAAGCTGCATCGACTGTCGGCGTAGTGTCCCGATATATCGCGAGGGTACGCCTGAAGAGATGCCGCCGCAAGGGACTTTGGTCGGCTCGAGCTGGTTCCGGGGCTAGGTGAGTAGCAGCACGACCAGCAGGATCGCCGGCACCGTGGCCAGCGTGCTGACGAAGATGACGTCGCGGGCCAGCAGGGTGGACCGGTTGTAGCGCTGCGCGACGACGAACACGTTCTGGGCGGTCGGCAGCGCGGAGAGCACGGTCACGGCCAGCAGCGCCTCGGCGTCGAGGTCGAGCACGAACCGCCCGATGACGTACGCCGCCACCGGCTGCACGATCTGCTTGGTCGCGACCACGGCCGCCAGGTCGAGCGCCGGGACGCCGCGCCCGGGCAGCGGGCCGAGCCGCAGTGCGACGCCGTAGGCGATCAGCATGGAGGGGACCGCCATCCCGGCGACCAGCTCCAGCGGGGCCGAGACCGCCTCGGGCAGGTCGAAGTCGCTCACCGAGAGCGTCACCCCGATCGCGGAGGCGACGGTGATCGGGTTGGTCAGCGGGCGGCGGATCAGCTCCCAGAACGACAGTTTCGTCGTGCTCGCGTCGGCGTCGAGCAGGACCAGCGCCAGCGGCTGGAGGACCAGCATCTGCAGCAGCAGCGTCGGCGCGACCAGGACCGGGTCGCCCAGGACGTACGCCGCGATCGGCAGGCCGAGGTTGCCGGCGTTCGCGTAGGAGCCGCACAGGACCGCGACCACCGTGTTGCCCAGGCCGCGGCGACGCAGCGTCTCGACGGTGGCCACGAGCGTGGCCGCGACGAGGACGCCGCCGGCGACCGCGACCAGGTTGCCGGAGAGCACGAAGCCGAGGTCGCTGTCGTCCATGACCGTGATGAGCAGCGCCGGGCTGGCGACGTAGAACGCGACCGTCGAGAGCGTCCGCTGGCCGCGCTCGTCGAGGATCCGGAGCTGGGCGAGCAGGGCGCCGAGGGCGATGAGGACGCTGATCGTGGCGAAGCCGGTGAAGACCCCTGCCACGGACTAGATCTCGCGCCGCAGGTCGAGGAGTCCTCGGGCGGCGTGCTCGGTGACGATGCGTTCGGACTCGGCGGCATCGCGGGCGCGCAGGGCGATCACGAGGGCACGGTGCTCGGCGTAGCGGTCGGCGCCGAACTCGTCGCCGGCGAGCAGGTGCGCCCGGGAGATCTCCCGCTGCCGTGACCGGCTCAGCGAGCGGGACTGCTCGAGGAGGCGTACGAGAACCGGGTTGTGGGCCGCGGCGTTGACCTGCTCGTTGAACCGGCCGAGGACGTCGAGGAAGCGGTCGGCGTGCTTCTCCACCGGCTTGCCGTCACGGTGGCGGGCCCGGATCAGGATCACCAGGTCATCGGCCTCGTCGAGCAGCCGGTCGAGCTCGTCGAGCTCGTCGTCGGTCGCGTGTCGCGCGGCGAACCGGGCGGCCAGGCCGCGCAGTGCGACCTCCACCTCGGCCAGGTCGTGGCTGGCGTCCTCCTCGATCCGGGCCACCAGTGTCGTACGCGGCCCCACCCGCTCCACGAGCCCGTCGAGCTCGAGCCGCCGGATCGCCTCGCGGACCGGGGTCGGGCTGACGCCGAGGCGCTCGGCCATGCCTCGCTCGGTCACCTTGGCATCGGGCTCGAGCTCGCCGGAGCCGATCTGGCTGCGTAGGGCCTGATAGACGCGCTCGGCCACGGTCGTGGTCTCCGGCGTCGTCTCGGGGGAGGAGATCGACATGGTCCTGATCCTAGGCCACTTTTCCAACAGTGCCACCTCTTGACTGTTTTGCTGTAGCAAAACTACTGTGAGCGCCGCCACAGCCCGCAGGGTCCATGCCGGGACCATGCAGAGATCACGGAGGTCCGTCTCGTGAGCACCACCATCCCCACCGCACCACCACGGCAGCTCGGGCCCCGCCGGATCACGCTCCTCGTCGCACTGGCGGTCTTCGCCCAGGAGTCGATGTGGAACTTCTACGACAGCCAGGTGCCGCCGTTGCTGCGCGACCATCTGGCCAGCGCCGCCCTCGTCGGCTTCATCATGGGCATGGACAACCTGCTCGGCATCTTCATCCAGCCGTGGATGGCCAACCGGTCCGACCGGACCCGCACGCGCTGGGGCCGGCGGATGCCCTACCTCGCCGTGGGGATGCCGCTCGCGGCGCTGCTGTTCGTGACCCTGCCGCACACCGCGGACTCGCTGCCGCTGCTGATCGTCGTCATCGTCGCGTTCGCGCTGGTCTCGAACTCGTTCAAGCCGATCGGCGAGGCGCTGGTGCCCGACTTCATCGCCCCCGAGCGCCGCAGCCGTGCCAACGCCGCGGTCAAGATCGCCTCCAGCCTCACGGTCATCGTCGCGGCCGTGGTCAGCATCGTGCTGGTCGACGATCACCCGGCCCTCGCCTTCGCGGTGATCGCGCTGATCACGCTCGTCTCGGTCACCGTGCTGTGCCTCTCGATCCGCGACAGCTCCTCGCCCGGCTATCAGGCGGCGGTGGCCGAGGACGCCGCCGAGGAGTCGACGGCGGTCGGGCAGGCGCGCATCCGCGACACCATCTGGGAGATCGTGCGCGACACCGACCGCAGCCGGCTGCTGCTGATCGTGGCGATCTTGGTCTTCGGCAGCGCCTGGGCCGGCTCGCGCGCGCTGGTCACGCCCTACGGCATGGAGACCCTCGGGCTCTCGCGTGGCGATGCCGGCGGGATCACGCTGCCGAGCGGGGTCGCGTTCCTGCTCGCGGCCTATCCGACCGCGCTGTTCGCCGAGCGCTTCGGCCGGCTGCGCACCATGATCGCCGGCATGGCGATCTTCGCGGCCGCCATGCTCCTCGGCACCCTGGTGCAGACCCCGACCGGCACCGTCGTGGCGTTCTGCATCGGCGCCGCCGGTGCCTCGGCCTTCCTGGTCAACGCCGTCGTCGTGCTGTGGAACCTGGCGCCCTCGGCGCGGGTCTTCGGGACGTACGCGGCGCTCTATGCGGTGGGATGGCAGAGCGGTGCCTTCCTCGGGCCAGCGCTGATCGGCGGGGCCGTCGACATCCTGGGCTGGCAGACGATGCTGCTCGACATCGCGGTCGTCGCGGCGGTCGCGGTCGCGATCGTCGTGCGGATCGACCGTCTCCAGCGGCGCGGCGACGTCGAGCGGGCGGTGTGAGCGCGTGGCCCGGATCCTGATCACCACCGACTACATGCGGCCCGGCGACGAGGTCGACGACCTGCTTCGCTCCCGGGGCCACGAGACCTGCTACCCGTCCGGAGATCTGGTCGCCGACCTCGCCGGGGTGGAGGGCGCCCTGGTCGGTCACGACCCGCTCACCGCCGAGATCCTCGCGTCCGCGGACCGTCTCAGAGCAGTCGTACGCACCGGGGTCGGCTACGACGCGATAGATGTCGACGCGGCCGCGCGTGCCGGGATCACGGTCAGCAACCTGCCCGGGATCAACGCCAACGCGGTCGCCGAGTACACGATGGGACTGCTCCTCGCCTCCTCCCGCCGGCTGGTGGAGAGTGCGACCGGCGTCGCGTCCGGCGGCTGGCCACGCGAGGACGGCCGCGAGCTGCGCGGCTCGGTTCTGGGCCTGATCGGCTACGGCGCCGCTGCCCGTGCGGTGGTGCCGCTGGCCCGGGCGTTCGGGATGAGCGTGCTGTGCACCACCGCCGTCGCCGAAGCCGAGCGGACCGACCCGGAGGTCCGGTTCGTCGAGCTGTCCGAGCTGCTGGCGGGAGCCGACTACGTCTCGGTTCACACCGCGCTCACCCCGCGCACGCGGGGGATGCTCGACGCCGCCGCGTTCGCGCTGATGAAGCCCGAGGCGGTGCTGGTGAACACCGCCCGTGGCGCGATCGTCGACGAGGACGCACTCGTCGCCGCCATGCGCGAGGGCCGGATCGCCGGGGCTGCGCTCGACGTGGTCGCCGAGGAGCCGTTGCCGGCCTCGAGCCCGCTGCGCGGGGTGCCCGGCATCGTCGTCCACTCCCACCTGGCCGGGCAGACCGCCCAGGCCCGCCGGGCAGCCGGCGTCGAGGGAGCCCGGGAGCTCCTCGACGCCCTCGCGGGCCGCCCCGAACATGCCGTCAATGCCCACCTGATCGAGGAGAGAGACAACAGATGACCAGCGACAACGCTGACTCCGTCAGCATCTTGGTGCCCAGTGGGATGCTCGGCGCCGGGTTCCCGGAGGAGACGATCACCCGTGGGATCGCACTGGGGGCGGACGTGATCGCCGTCGACGGCGGCTCCACCGACTCCGGTCCCTACTACCTCGGTGCCTCGAAGCCGAAGACCACTGCCGCCGCGGTCGCCCGCGACCTGCGGCTCCTGCTCCGCGCCGCGGCCGGGGCGGGGATCCCGCTCATCGTCGGCTCCTGCGGCACCAGCGGCACCGACGACGGCGTCGACTGGGTCGTCGGGATCGTCGCCGGCCTGCTCGCCGAGGAGGGCCTGTCGATGAAGGTCGCCCGGATCTACAGCGAGCAGCGCGCCGCCGACCTGAAGGAGCCGCTCGACGCCGGCCGGATCCACCCACTCCCGCCGCTGGGCGACCTCGACGGCTCCACCCTCGAGGACTGCACCCACATCGTCGCCATGATGGGCCACGAGCCGATCGCCGAGGCTCTCGCGGCCGGCGCTCAGGTGGTCCTGGCTGGGCGGGCGACCGACACGGCCAACGCCGCTGCGTACGCCTTGCTGAAGGGGATGCCCGCCGGGCCGACCTGGCACGCGGCCAAGATCGTCGAGTGCGGTGGCCAGTGCACGACCAACCCGCGGATGGGCGGCGTCTTCGCGACCATCGACCAGACCGGATTCACCATCGAGCCGCTCGACGAGAGCGCCGCGTGCACGCCGATCTCGGTGGCCGCCCACATGCTGTACGAGACGGCGAACCCGTTCGAGATGCGGGAGCCGGACGGGACCCTGGACGTGCGCGATGCCGTCTACACCGCGCTCGACGAGCGCCGGGTGCGTGTGGAGGGGTCGCGGTTCCATCACGCGGAGCAGCACACGATCAAGCTCGAGGGTGCCCGGATCACCGGCTACGAGACGATGTCGTTCTCCGCGATCCGGGATCCGCTGATCCTGAAGGACATCGAGGGCTGGGCCTCGCTGATGGATGTCGTGTTCACCCAGCGCGTCGAGCAGACCCTCGGCCTGACCAGGGACGACTACGACTACGACCTGCGTCTCTACGGTTACAACGCGGTCCTCGGCGACCTCGATCCGTCCACCGAGCCGCCGCGCGAGGTCGGGGTGATGCTGCTCATCCGCGCCGCCGACCAGGCCCTGGCCACCGCGGTCGCCAAGGTCGCCAACCCGCTGATGCTGCACCTGCCGGCCCAGGACATGGACTACCTGCCCAGCCTCGCGTTCCCCGGGTCGCCGGCCGAGGTCGAGCGGGGCGCCGCGTACGAGTTCGTGCTCAACCACGCCGTCGACAGCCTCACCCCCACCGCCATGTTCCGCACCGAGTTCAGCACCGAGATCGGAGAGAAGCACGATGCCTGAGACCACCCTGGGGGACCTCGCGACCGAGGTCCGCTCCAAGAACGCCGGGCCGTTCTGGATCACGATGGAGCTGTTCATGCGCGACGCCGAGGGCTACCGGATCGCGGCCGACGAGACGTTCCTCGACGAGGACGTCGTCGCCGGTCTCTACCGGGTCGATCCCGGGTCGGTCCAGATCTTCCGGATCCCGTCGCTCAACGTCGTCAAGATCTCCTACCC